>DATLTL010000222.1:0-3190 GCA_035533635.1 Nitrososphaerales archaeon | reverse complement strand
GATATTGCCCCGCGAGTTCGGCCGAGTCATATTTCATGTTGATATGGACTCTTTTTACGCTTCTTGCGAATTGAGCAATAGACCAGAGTTGCGAAACGTACCTTTCGTTGTCGGTGCGGACCCCAAGGATGGTAAGGGGCGTGGAGTTGTTCTCGCGTGCAATTATCCAGCCAGAAAATTCGGCTTACATTCTGGAATGCCGATTTCGAGGGCGTGGCAGCTTTGTCCTCAAGCACACTACGACTTCCCGCATTTTGAGCTTTATGAGCAAGTTTCTTTGCGAGTGATGAAAATCATTCAGTCACTCGCGGACAAAGTTGAGCAGATTAGCATAGACGAGGCATTTCTAGAAGTCACCAACCGAATCGAGATGATAATGGAAAATGGCCACGGATCAAGTGATGTCAGCGCGATTCAGAGTCTCGCAGATTCGATCAGAAAGAATATTTCGGATAAAGAAAACATAACGTGCAGTGTAGGAGTTTCAGATAGCAAGATCATAGCAAAGATTGCAACCGATATGAGCAAGCCGAATGGATTGACAATTGTTCTTCCGAGTAAAGCTCAAGAATTCCTTGCTCCACTCGAAGTGTCCAAGATTCCCGGAGTTGGCCCTGTGAGCCAAAAGATCTTATTGGACAATTTCAGAGTAAAAACAATCTCTGACCTTAGGGGAGTTCCCTTAGAGGATTTGAAAGCAAGTTTTGGAAAAAGCGCGTTCTGGCTTTCTAACGTAGCCAATGGAATAGATCGCAGCGCAGTTTTGGAGAGATGGGCGCCGGTCTCGCTGTCTAGCGAAACCACGTTCTTTGAGGACGAGACTGATTATTCGAAGGTAATGAAATCTATGCACGAAATAGCAAAGGAGGTCCATAGCAGAACTGTCAAAGATGGATTTTTGTTCAGACGCGTCAGTATTAAGATCAGATTTAGCGGATTCGAAACTCATACCAGATCAAGATCTCTCACTGCACATACTGATTCGCTCACCGTTCTGAAACGAGAGGCGGAGATGCTTCTCTCTCAATTTCTTGGATCTGAGAAGAAAGTTAGGCTTATCGGAGTGAAAGTCTCGAACCTCTTAAAGAAAGAGAAAACCCAACGAACACTTCTTGATTGGGACACTACATGAATTGCTGTGAGTGATAAAATTGCGTAGATCTCTGGGTAATGAATGAAGAGTGGGATACTCGATGAAGATGGATCAAGATCTGAAAGATACTTTCCCTGGTTTACGCGTCGTTGAATTAGAAATTGGCAACCTGATAATCAAGAGGTCTGATCCACGCTTAGACAAGTTCAAGAAACGAAAGTATGTGGAAATTCGCGAAAACATCAAATCACTCGATGAAGTCAAACAAATCCCTGTCTTCCGAGCTTACCGTGACTTTTATTGGAGTGTCGGAATCGATCCAACTAAGACGCGGCCGGCCGGTGAAGCACTTACTCGACGAATATTAAGTGGCAGAGAACTTCCAACTATCAATACCTTTGTCGACTCTTACAACTTAGCATCTGCAGAAAGCTTTGTCGCTATCGCAGCTTTCGATCTCTCTTCGGTTGCAAAGAATGCTCTAAGAATGCGAAAAGCGAATCTGGGCGAAACGTTCTGGGGTATTGGGATGGACTCGTCTATCAAACTTTCAGGCAATGAAGTAGTGATTGAAGACGAGTTAAATGCTGACCTTATTGCCGTGTACCCATATCGAGATTCCAATGCTAGCAAAGTGACTGAAAAGACGCAAGATGTTTTGATGATGATGTGTGGCGTGCCCGGAGTACTAGATCGTGATTTGGAACGGGCGAAAGTTTTGTCTCAAGAATATGTGGAGCGGTATTGTAAATTTTCGTCAGAACAAGTTTAGAAGAGGACGCAGGTCTTTAAACTGAAAATCCGGCACTTCATCGTCAGAGCTCGGGGCAATTATCGACATTTCGGAGTCGTGCAGAACCCTGACAGCTTTCATGCCGAGAGACCGTGATGGGCCAACATCGGTGTCCACTCGATCTCCTATCATCCATGATTCGGACGGCTCTATCCTCGCCTTGTCAAGAGCAAGAAGGAACATCTCTCTGTCTGGTTTTTTGAAACCAACTTCTTCAGAAAGTATCATGAATTTGAAAAATGAAGCTAGATCCCATGTCCTGTCCAAGTAGTTTCGTACATTCCGATGTTGATTGGCAATAATCCCCAGAGAATGTCTTTTCACGAGATATTCGAGAACCTCTCGAACTTCTGGATAAGGTTGGAAGAGGCTGGTGGGATTCGACGCAAATTGTTTGACAAGAGGATGACCCACTTTTTCCTGGTATTCTTGAACCGCCTTGTAAAATTCATTCGGACCAAGAACTTCACGAGTTATTGCACGTACTCTAGACGCCTCGCCCTCTGGTCGAGAAAGTACAGCACGCTTGTGCGCTTCGTCATAAGCTGTTCTTGTCAAATCCTTTTTTCGGGTCTTCAGTATTTTGAAGAGTCCTTCATTTCTAGCAGAATGAAAATTCTTTTCAGAAAGGAGTGTTTCCCCAATGTCGAAAAAAAGCCACAAGATCTGTTTGAATTTCGGGCGCTTCCTTTTTAAGCATACGCTGAAAAGTATCTCTGAGATCAAAAGGTAGTATTGTGTTTTGGCTTTCGTTTGCTCATGTATCCTGGTCTCCAGCGTAAGCGTCAGCTGACTATCGTTCTAGCCGAGGTGCTCCTCACTTGCCGAATGTAGATACTAGTAAAAAATTCGATTCCGTTGCCATTTACAGAATAAGGAAATTACTGTCAGATCTCTCGAATAAGACTGGCAGAGGCACAGAGCTGGTAAGTCTGTATCTTCCTGCCAAGAAGGCTATTCATGAAGCAATTGCAGCTTTGCGCGAAGAAAGTGGTACCGCATCCAACATCAAATCTGACGTCACGCGAAATCACGTTCAAGACGCCCTAACAAAGACGATGGCAAGATTGCGTTTGTATAAGCAGACGCCTGAAAATGGACTCGTCATATTTTGCGGAGCGATTCCAGGCCCCGGTGGGCCAGGAAACGAAACTATTGATCTATTCGAGGTTCTACCTCAGAAGCCTGTGACCACTTACCTATACAGGTGTTTGGCGCCCGAAACCAGGATTTCTCTTGACGACGGAACACAAGCGCCGATCAAAGATTTGAAGGTTCCTAAAGACCGCAGCGTTACTTCCTTT
>DATLTL010000221.1:0-2098 GCA_035533635.1 Nitrososphaerales archaeon | reverse complement strand
GATACCATCACAGGAAATGTCTTCGACGCGCGGATCTCGCATCATGACATCAATCTTAGAGTATCCTAGAAAGTCTCTTTTCAGATAGTAGAGGGCTTTATCCTGAGCCTCTTTTGGGATATCGAGCTTGTAGTCCTTTATAATGCGAGACGTGTTAATGTCGATGTACTCATCGACATTGCCCTTTCCATAGATTATTCCCAATGGAGCTTTAACTTCTTCCAAAAGAAGAAGTTTTAGGCGGTCTATCTTTTTTCGCTCCTCCTCCAAGAGCGTAGGCTCTACGACCTCATAGGTTGTGACATTGTTTATGGACCTGATGGCAACATTTCCGAACGGAGGATTAACTTCGTAATAATCTCTGAGAACAGCGTCTTGAGAAGAGAACTGGCTAGATGGGACTATATCTTTGCCTTGATTGTTCTTTTTCTCGTTCATTATCTCTTCTGCCTACTTGAGACTCCAATCTCCACCTGACGAAAATTCAGGAGATGGAGCCTATTTGTTGCTCTTACCGTGGCTTTTGCCTTGATCAGTGATATTAACTTGCTTGGTATTTTTCATTGAGTTGAGGATCTAGCAAATCGTTCGCTCGATTTTAGAACGTAATCCATGTCTTTTTGAGATCCCTTTCCTCTGCCGTCGAGCATCTCATCCAGTTCCCTTCTCTTTGATGAAACGAGCTGTATCGTGTCGGAAGAGAGACGATTTACGACTTGGATCGTTTCGGAGAGGCTGAACTTTCTGTTGTATGCTTGCTCTAGGACTTTTTTCGTGCTCAAGAGTGAATTGTATACTTCTAAGTCTACACGTATGCTTGTATACCTATTTGGCATTATGTTTGGCATGATATATATGCAGTCACGGTTATAGAACGCGAATATATAATATTTGCATACAGAACATGCATCCAAAAGTGAAGTTAGGCGATGGAGCGGTCGTTACAATAATCGACCTCCCGGCAAGAAACGGAATGCTCGCCAAGGTGCTCGGAAGAGTCACCCGGCGCTACATGATAGAATTGTTCGAAACTGGAGAGAAACTTATGGTCGAGAGATCTCAGATTCGAAAGAACGCCATGCACCATCTGAACCAAGTCATAACTTAGACTATAGGAATAAGGCCGAGCTTTCCAGCTGTTTCGGGTTCGCGTATGATCCCGTGGAGCTCGGAGAGCGGCTTTACACTAAACATCAATGGTGTCCCGTGAACCATTTCTATTCTCAGATCGGTATCACAGAACGCTCGCAGTTCTTGTAGCAATTTTGCGTTTGGGCTTGCTATCTGGATCCTGATATTGCCACTTGTCTTCAAAGTTGCTATTGATTCTGTCAAGTCCTTCAAAATGGAGTACGCGCCATAAAGACCCTCCAAAGCATCCTGCGCCATGACTATCAGGACCGGCTTGTTGGATTTATCGTGTAGCTCGTCTATGGTTTTGTTAATTAATCCAATGTCCTCTGACATTTCACCTGTCAATGATGATTTTTCATTTGTCTCTCCTCCATAGGTCAGAATTGAAACCGAGCGATTGATCGTGTCATCAGACAGATTTGGAAGCATTTCCGAAACCTGTTCAGGCATCCCTCCTACGAAAGGAACGAAAAGCACGCTGTGGCCGAGATTGACAAAATTCGAAAAAAGCGTTCTGAAAAAGAGATCCCTAACTTCCGATGGCACGTCATTTTGAGTTTCTATAAGATTGAAACTGCCCTGTGACAGTCCACCGCCGAGTATGGAATCAAGTGCTCTACTCCCTGAAGAGAAAAGCCTTGACTTTGACGGAATCGGCTCTCCGACATTGACTACATCCGTCTTCGGAACATTCGAAAAAGGGGGAAGGTACCTGAATTTACCTGAATCCAATGTGAAAAGAAACCTCGATTGTTTGATGCTTACTCCACGAAGTTTCTTTAACTCAATTTCTCGCAGCACTCTTCCTTCATGGAATTTTCTTCGTAAAACGACGACGCCATCCAAAAGATAATCGAGATCTGTTTGTTCTCTTCGCTCTGTCACAATAACAAAGCGTGCGTCGTAATCTTCAACGAGTTTCGAGACCTCCTCAATTCCCAAAGTGTGCGACTCGAAGAACAAA
>DATLTL010000220.1:0-11303 GCA_035533635.1 Nitrososphaerales archaeon | reverse complement strand
TCCGCCACTCAATTGAGGCCAATCCCAGCTCAGTCCAATTTGGTACCAGTATCCTACGTTGCTGAGGCCATTTAGCAGATATGCAGGACCGTAGCCGTTCACGTCCTGTTGAGCTACCGCGCTAACGTTGTAAGATATGCTCGCGAAACTCTGTGTAAATGTTATTCCTAACTGCTCGTCGTACGCAACTGAAGCAACAGAGGTTGTTGCGTTTCCGCTCAGTTCAGCCGAAGAAATGTGAAAATCCGGTGTAGGACCCTGGGAAGTTTGTGTACTGATTACACTAAGGCCGAAGAGCGTTGTAAGCATCATGGCGCATATGAAAATCACGAAAGTCGTTCTTTTCAATGCAAGCAACCTTATGTCTTTCGACAATTGTAGTCACGTTAGAAGTTCTTCTTCTGGTAATTCAAAGCTTTTCTTTTCTCTCAGGGAGAAATCCTGTCGAGTTTTTCCCCCATCGTCCTCGATCCAACCTGGCCTATTATGGATGAAACTATCTGAAAGCTTGCAATTATTAAGAATACTTCAAGGACAGAAAATGTTCCAGAAGATGCGAGAGCCGCCACAAGGATTACGCCAACACCTCCTCCAATGTGACCTATGCCATCCACAAACGCAAACCCGGTAGCCCTCGCTCTTGTCGGGAAACTTTCTGCAGACCAGGCGTAAGTTATAGGAACCCAAAGATCGATACCAAAGAAAAGGATAATCGATCCCACCACGGCCAACCAGAAACTTCCTCTTGGTTGGGAGATGAGTATACTTCCCAGAAGTGTGATTATTGCTGCTATTGGTAACCAGTACTTTCTCTCTAATCTGTCACCGAACAATGTGGAAAAGATTGCTGCACTAACAAATCCAATAGTGCCAAAAGCCGCAATCATCCCAGCCTCGGGAGGTGAGAAACTCATTGTTGTAAGCAAAGATGTCAGGCCTGCAGAAACGGAATAGATCGTCATGTAGCCAATTAGCCAAACAAGAAGGAGTACTACAATCCTTCTTCTGTAGAGTTTGTTCGAGAGTATTTCGGAGTAAGGAACAGGTCTGATGTTGGACGCTACCTCTGTGACATCAGTTACAGGCGGCAAAACGTGAAGCTTTGTAACAGCTTTTGATTCCATTACACTAACAATGTGTTCCGCTTCGTCGACACGACCTATCGAAATGAGCCATCTTGGCGATTCGGGGAGATTGAAACGAAGAAGGATGCCAATTAGAGCAAGGATCGTGCCAAAGGCGTAGACGACGCGCCAACCTATTTGGGGCATCGCTCCGGAGTTACCCACGGCAAAAGGAAGACCAAGCGGAAAAGCTGCAGGGCTTGTTGTCAGGAGAAGCCCGAGCCAAATTCCAAGAAACCCGCCCAGAGCTGCAAAAACGAAAACCAGCGAGGTGTAGCGGACCCTTTCTTTTTTTGGGGCTACCTCAGAGATGTAAGTGTTCACTATCGCTAGATCGGCGCCTACTCCGATTCCAGTCAAAGCCCTTGCTAATATGAAACTGGAATAGTCAGTCGCAAACGCGTTGTAAAGTGAACCCAGGCCGGTAATGACCAGGGTAATGAGGAGCATATTTCTTCTTCCATAACGATCGGAAAGAGGGCTCAAGATCGTAGTTCCCACGACGTAACCAGTAAGATTTAGCAAGACCGGGAGTCCAATGAATTTCGCGGCGTCTGCCGGCGAGTTGCATCCCGATATTATAGCGAGGCAAGTTTGAATGAAAGATACATTGATGTTGAAGATATCATAGAATGTGAACAGAAAACCTGTGCCTATGATTCCAATGAATAGATACGAAAGCGCCCATATGGGTATTCTGTCCTGTCTCGATATGATCTGTGATGCTTTGCTCGTTGTGGAGTTGGGCTGCATTCGAGAAACCCGCAAATGATTTTGGAACTTAAAATGTTATTCAGGAACACTCTGATCCCTGAAAAGACTATTGTCAACGCAAGATTTCGTCAAGAAAGACTTACTTCCGACCCCAACTTCCTATTCATATTCGAAGTCCATAACTTTCTAATTATATCTCATAACTGTACACCATTGAAGATTTGATTGCCGGAACCGAATTCGGCTCCGGGCGAGTCGAGTAATCCTGTCAGTTACTCTAACAAGATCGGTCAGGCGGCGCCCGCGAGTTCGACCACTTACGGGCTCTTAGTGCAGGGAAGAGATTACGAGGGTGAAGTTCCGGCCCTCGTTGTGAACACACTACTCAAACGAGGAGCTAGAATTATATCGCAGATTGGTTACCACCGAGAAAATTCCAGAGAGTTTACACTCTTGGTGACCTGCGACCTCTCTCGATCGAAGGGAACGCTAGATGATCTTGTGATCCAGCTGAGGCGATTGAAGCATGTATCGTACGCCGAAGCTGTCAGCTTGAAAAATCAAATGTTCGATGGACTACTGTTTCCTCTTGTCTTAATGGAAACAAGTCGAGTGGTGGCAGTTAGCTCTAGTTTGATGTTCCAGATTCAAAAGAAACTCAAGACCCAAGGGGAGCAAGCCAGTCTTGAAGAGGTTGGCAGGGACTATGGCAAAGACATCGTAAATGGGATCAGACAGAAATTTGAAGATAACAAAGATGCGAGAAAAGAATTTGTGGCAGACATTAGTGCAATCCGGGAAAACGTCAAGGGCTACATGAAAGCAGCTGGCTGGGGAACATTCAGTTGGGAATCGGAGGAAAACTTTGAGCGAATTATGATAAATGATCCACCAATATCAGTGGAGGGAGGCAGTGGGGCGGGCAATCTCTTCTTGCACGGATTGGTGGCCGGCATAACTGAAGCATTCCGAAACAAAAGGTTTAGCGTTATGGAGGATCATTACGATCCTAAGAACAGGCGTCTAACCGCAACTTTGATAGAAGAAAATCGGATGAAGTCCGTGGAAGCTCCTCGCAATGAGACATTACCAAACGACGAGAAAGTAAAGGTGCTTAGCGAAATTGAAAAGATAATCAACTATGTTGAAGGAAAGGAAGCCGGAGAGCAAAAGCCCGCTGAGGAAAAAGAAGTTGAACTAGATTTTCGCGGAAAAGCTACAGCTATTCCATCTTCTGACTCTGGCAATAGAGTTCACATCACTCTAAAGAGAAGAGAGGTTGACTCCGGATCCTCGAAGAGTGGAGAAAATGTCCAACCGGCAATAGTTCCAAAGGTTAAAGGTGAAGACATTGAAAAGGATCTAAAACCTCCTCTGGAAGAACAGGCGGAGCATTCACAAAGCGAGGTCAAGGTTGAAGCCTCGCTCGAAGCTCCAGAAGAGATAAGCATCAACAAATCAACCAGAATTAAAGAAAATAAGCACAGAGCCGATCCAAATGTTAAAGACTCCCACATTCTACTTAAAGAAACATTTTCAACCGAAACGGAAAAGTCCCAAAATACCCAAAAAAATGTGGAGAAATCTTCATCGCTAGACCCAGGAGCAAAGACACTGGAAGATCTCCAAAATCAGAATGATATTTTGATCGCTCTCTTGAGACGAAAAAGAGATCTCCATTACAAAGAGGAAGATGAGTTTGCTGAAATTAGAGAAGATGAAGATGAGAGCATCGAGACCTGAAGAAGATGATTTTGTCGCACTAACCGTTTAGGGTCAGTTGAAGTTGAGAATAGACTAAGGTTCAATGCCGTGGGAATGCTTCAAGTGGAATATGTATTTACGCTCATCTATGGATCCGAGATTTTCGAAACCTCTAGTTTCCTGAACAAACTTACAAAATGAGCACGAATAAATCTCATTCCGGGTTTGTCTGACGGATTCTTCTGTTCCCATGCCTAGTCTTCAGAACAGGACACAATGATCACGAATACTGATGTAAGCAAATTTGGTGAATACCCGAAGATTCTATTTGTTACATTTTGGAAAAAGCATGTATCGGAGCCCGATAGCCCTCACTGGTTCTGTTACCTAAGGTATCGAGATTGAATGCGACATGAATTCCAACCTGATTTGCATGAAGGAGAGCATCTATATCGAAATCCGCTATGTGAACAATAGTACAAAGATCTACAGTATCATATCTCCGATTCATAATGGCTAAAGTCATCTCAAGTTGGTCCAGATTAAGGAGGCGACTAATCGTCTATTGTCTGCGAAATCAAGATCACTACAGAGTTTAAGCGACGCACCCACAATCAGAGAACATAGAATCATCGAAAGTGTGGCAAGTGAGAATGAGATTGTTTGCGCAGAAATCAATTCATTGCGAGAGGAGTGTCTGCAGATTACCGAGTTACTTAAGCTGGAAGAGATCTATTTGAAAGAGGTCATAAAACAATTTAGAGAGATCATGATGCCGCTGAATGTCTCAATTCCATTGACCGGCGCAACGATTCCGAGGAATGACCTCTTGATATCTGATGCGGTACTGAACTCAGATGGGATGGTATGTATTCTAAATGAAGGGAAAATCCTCTATCGCATATCTCTCGGCGAATTTCAAACCGAGACTGTTTTGAAAATAATAGACAAGGTTCTTCCCCAATTGAAGAATCTCGTAACCAGCTCACAAGAAAAACCCAGTGAAAGGTTGTCTTCAATTGAAAGAATTGCGAAGGAGCTAAGTAAGATCATTTCAGGAGAAAGAACTGGCGATCAGTTTCAGGGCGGCCGCAGTGATGAAAGGCCATTGTAATTAGCCTTCAAGTTCAATTCAGATTTAGCGCGTGTTTGTTTTCTCCTCCTGGAGATCTATATGTTTTCACGAACTTTCTGCTAGCAAATCGGAACTACGAACTTTACCGAGCGTTCTTTCTAGCAGAACAGCCGTTCGAATCCGTAGGGTTATAGTCAGCAAGACGAATGACTACTCTGAATCGAGTTGGTTGGCGGATTGAATGTGAGGAGAAGGCAAAAATTAAGCATCGTAAGAATCTCGTCGGTTTTGCTAGTTGCGTTCCTAGTCGGGTTGACGTTGCTCGGAGGCAATAGTATTTCTCACAGCGCGGCAAGCTCTCCAGTTTACAACAATGTGCAGGTTTTTGTCAAGACTCAGAGCGCTACAGCTGATTCCTTTCTGATCTCTGCATACAACTCGACCGGTGGGCTCGTTGCCACATCTCAGAGTGAATATCCCGCGTTCTCATTTGAGCTTCCTGGTGGAACATATCTATTTACCGTCACAGCTTCGCAACCTTATGATTACAAGAACCCGCAGCCAGTGGGATATAGCCAATCGAGCTCAGCCATCTTATATCCAATATCCTCCGACCCGGCCGAGTACGGTTATTCATTGATCCCGGTAACAAGCTCAACAAGTGTCAACATTTCGACAACTCCGATTTCAGATCTCAAAACCACAAAGTTGACGGTTCACGTGAACTTCCAGAACGGGAGCGCCGTTTACGATGCTTCAGTTGGAGCAACGATCGTTGGCGCGTGGTATTGGGTTTATGAAAACAATGTGATTCTTTCTAATCAGACGAACCAAAACGGTGTGGCTACTCTAACCGTCCCGTCCGTTCCTCTCCAAGTCACTGCATGGAGCTGGGTGCAAGTCAATCTACCTTCAAGTGAAACGACAACTCAGGTCAACATAGGCGGCCAAAAAGTTAACGTTACGGTTTACTGGGAACCAACTTACGTAGGTCTCGCCGGCGAAGCTCTGATAATTCCACCTCAATCTAGCACAAGCATAACTTTGATGAGCCAACAGCAAAGCTACTGGGCTACCCCCTACGGAGTGGGGATTCCGCAATCTAGCAGTGGTGCCTCATCTCCTGCCGTCGCCAACGGCGCGGGAGCGGTGCCAGCAAACCAATATTCAGCGGTGTCAAGCGGCCCAAGCGGATCTGTAGTCTCCACTCAAACTATAACTAATCAAATACCTTCACTACCTAGCGTTACTACAACTACAACAGAGGTCATAGCTAGCTCTAACACAATTCTGTTGCTGGAAATCGGTTTGGTTGCTTCGATTCTCATTGCAGCTTCGGGCCTCGTTTTGGTGGCAAGAAAGAAGTAACCAGATAATTGTCAACCCCAAACTGTTCTTGGACTAGTGTGATCACGCAGAAAACGGCCTGTTCTAATCGTTGAACGGAGATAGGGAAGCCAAGAACACCTCGTTCAAATTGGTGGGTTTTAGGCTGTCTCCTGAAATCTGCTTCGCAAGTGGAAACCCGCTTGCGTCCAAGACCAAAAAAAATTGCAATTGCATTCTTGATGATCCTTGCTCTATCAATATCAAGCACATCTTGGGGGTATGTCAATGCCCAAATTTCTCACATCCATTCAACAACTGAACAGTCATCAGCATCGGGCGGGGTTGGGACTGATACCAACATCAGTTCCGCTCCATTCATATTGGCCGGTGGCCAGAACGGCGAATGGTTTACTCCTTCTCAGACCCCAGCACTCTACAAAGTAAGCTTAAGCGGTCTTGGAGGTGCTAGCAACTCTCTGCCCACTGAGTCGAACTCAGGAGCAGTTTGGAGTGGAGGTTGGAACGGTTCGGATTGGCTCGTTACCGGGTGGGGATCCGGCGATTCCAATGGACTCAATCCCTATTTCGATTTTTATGATAGTCAGGCGCAATCTGAGCTGTACTTCTCAAATTACACACAGGACAGCGCTGCAGAACAAGAGTGGTCGGGTGGTGATGTATTCAGTGCAACTTGGAATGGAAGCATGTGGCTTCTGACGGGCATGGGTTCTGGAGTTCTGAATCCTGGGGACGGCGCTGTCAACCATTACTCTATGGCGTTCGTGACTTCGAACGGAACGTTCATCGACTTATCGCAATCCATACCTCAGAATATTGACGGCATTCTCTATGCGAGCTCTTGGAACGGATTCAATTGGCTGGTTGGTGGTGGATGGTACGGATTCAATACTGGCGTTCTTTATCAGGTAACGCCTAATGGAGCTATAGTGGACCTAACCAGCGTGATTAAAGAATGGGTTCCTGAGTTAAGCACGGTCCAGAGCATTGAATGGAATGGGACAGATTGGATGATAGGTGGCGTCGGATTTCTAGCCCTTTACAATCCGACTACTGGTGCGGTGTACGATCTCACTGGCGCGCTAGATTCGGTTCTGAATACAGCTGATTCACTACATGATTATATGATAAACGCCGTCAATTCAATAGTCTGGACTAAGGGGACTTGGATGCTAGCGGGAGGTGCTCCTGTTGGGTTCGAGGAAACGGAGAACCAGACGGCTTGGGTCGCATCATTTGATCCCCAAAGCGGTCAGTTCTACGACCTAACTTCGCAATTGATTCCTTCATCAATATTACAAGGCTCGATGAGCAGCATCCTCTCCATGGCTTGTGATGATGTAGGGTGTGCTCTCGGCGGGTTCTCTGGTAACAATCCAGTGCTGATCTGGTACAACGGATCAGGTACTACGGATCTTTCGTATACATTAACATCAAGCAACATGACATATGTCCAGTGGGTCGGAGTGTCAGACGGAGTTTCGGCAACAGCAGGCCCTACTATTCATGCGCCGCAGCGTGGCCCAAGAATCCTGCCTCTTGGCCTTCCGTACTAATCCTCTAAGAATTCAAGGTCTACTTTCTGTACTAGAAATCCTTGGCGGATTGGAAAAGGTGGCTTTCTCTCAAGATACTCAATCGCCATAATTGCTTAGATTAGTCTCGCTTTATGAAGAAAGTCGAACAATAAATGATGTTTGCAAGCCTTCCGTCAAGAAATAACCAGTTCAAAGTTGAGCGATGCGTTTTCTGCGAGTTCATCAAGAATTCCGGAGAGTTCGAAGAATTAGAGCTTGAAGACGAAAAGATGTACCTCAACCATATGTCAGTCTCGCATGGATTAGAGAGATAGGATAAAGGATCAGAATTCTACCTCCCCCGCTAGCTCGTCTAGTGTTTACATCATACACTAATCTTCCCGGGCGTTATCATCCGAGCAAAATTGGAAGCTAATGCTCGGTCGATTTGCGTGGCGATATTATTATGGAGCTGGAAGAAATGATTCTATGCACTCATGGACGCATTCGAGCGACTACTTTGGTGGCTCTTCGCCGGAAGCACGGGGGCATTCACAAGACTTCTAGTGCTAAGGGCAATCAAAGAGCAACCAAGAAACGCTCAGCAACTCGCTCAATTGCTTCAACTCGATTACACAACTGTCAGGCATCATCTCGGAGTCCTTGAACGTAACAGATTGATTCTGACAGAGGGCGATCGGTACGGCAAGCTGTACTTCCTCTCTGAAGTTATGGAAGCAAATTGGTCAAAGCTCGAAGATATCGTGAGTAAAACACAAAAGAAAAAGTGAACAATTCCCCAATGAATTCAGAGAAATCTACAAAGAAGGGTCAAAGCAAATTATGGGTGCCAATAGTAGTACTACTTGGCATCGCTAGCGGTGTTTTGCTCTACTTATGGTCGAGCATGAACACGTACTATGATTTTGGATTTGAGCGAACACCGTTCCAGCGGGGTTTTGGTCCAGCCACGTTCGGGGAATTTCACATTATTCTTTCCACGGTGAGCGTCTCTTTGCTTGTAGCGCTTCTCGTAGTTTACGGAAGGACATATCTCCAGACAAAGGCGAATTTCATTTTCGGACTCCTCGTGGTCTTGTTTGCGCTACTTCTACAATCTCTCCTCACATTCCCGGTCATTCTGGGCATAGCAGAACACATTCTGATTTTGCCAGATTTTAGCTCAAACTTGGCCGACATTTTTACCATAATTGCGTACACGGTCTTCCTTTATCTCAGTCTTGAGTAACTCAGCACTCGAATAACAAAAGTCAAAGGCACTCTATTATTAAAATAGGGTGAACCGCCCTAACTAGATCAGTATGAATCTTGCAAATCCTGCAATGGGAGACCCCCCGGAGATACAATAGATGTCTAGTTTCAAAAGGTCTCGGCTTCAGAGCAAAGTTCAAGCTCAGAACAGCTCAAACAATTGGTTTCAGAGAGTTCGCCAAGAGAACAGCTCGATTTACTAGTTTTCCCGGATTCTCATAGATGTTTCCGGAATTTTGCCGCATTCTCAATCTTGTCGCAGCATTTCAGAGACGTTTTTGAGAAAATTCCCTCGCACGAAAGAGTATTAGCGATCCATCGTAAGAATCCTCCAGAACAATACTTGTTTTCATTTCTTGTCTAAAATTCCTAAAGGGTATAATTACCATGGGAGCAGTTTAACTCGAACTTAACTTTGTCTTTCGACATTGATACACAATCCAAAATGGACGAGATGCTGGAAACAGAAAAAATCGAGGCAATAATGCGACAAGCAAGGCCGCAAGTCTCCGTAATAGGAGTCGGTGGAGCGGGTTGCAACATTGTCTCGTGGGTAAAGGAGAAGAGGGGTGGAGTCTCTGGAGCGAAACTCATCGCGGCAAACACTGACGCGACGCACTTGAGCACCATCAAAGCTGACAGGAGAATACTCCTCGGCGAGAAAACAACACGCGGAATGGGCGCGGGTGGTTATCCACAGCGAGGTGAGCAGGCAGCTAGGGAATCGATGGAGCAAATCAAGAAGGATACCACAAGTTCGAACATCATCTATGTTGCAACTGGTCTCGGTGGAGGAACTGGAACTGGTGCTTCGTGGGTAATTGCAAATGCATTGAAGGCGACCGGCGCTTTGATGATCGGAGTAGTAACGCTACCATTCTCGGTTGAGCGATTCCGGTACAACAACGCAAAGGAAGGTCTTCAGCGTCTTAGGACTCAATGCGATACAGTCGTCGTGATTGACAACAACAGACTTGCGAAAGTAGCAGGCGATCTGCCGCTGAAGGAAGCACTGGGTGTTGCTAACGAACTCGTTGGTGAATTCGTGAAAGGAATTACTGAAACAATCACAACTGCCAGCTTGATCAACATCGACTTTGCTGACTTGAGAGCAATCATGGAGAAGAGAGGTCTAGCAGCGATCGGCGTCGGTGAAGCAACCGGTGAAGATAGAATCGAGAGAGCCACACAAGCAGCTCTTGACGCACAACTCCTAGATATCAAGGACTCGACAAAAGCTTTCGGTGTCCTGATTCATGTCTCTGGAGGCGAGGACATCACCTTGGACGAAGTCACCCAAGCAGGAGAGATGGTCACACGATCTCTACCAGCAAAGGCGCGCGTAGTCTGGGGAGCGAGAGTTGATCCAACACTCCAAGGCAAAGTTCGCGTCATGGTCGTCTTGACTGGAATTGAAAGCACATTCCTCTCAACACAGCAACGCGGAATAGCTGGCCTTCTCAGATCTCAGTAAACTAAGGAGCGGGAATAAACCCCGCCCTCACTTTTTCTTTTTATTTTGACCGAAATAACAGTACATTTTGACTTAGACCGTGAAAACTCGGGCCGACATTGCTTGAAATGCAATGCAGAAAGAAGACCAGTTCACACTAAGCATCGGTTCGGAATCTCTAGACTCTGTCGAAATTAATCTCAGGTCAAGCTGCCTTGCGTGCAAATATGTCTCATTTTGTCCTGTCGTTGATGATAGCGCTTCTCCAAATAACGACGTTCTAATAGGATCCTACAATTTCAAGGCTCTCAAGACCCGATGCCTGCAATAATCACCTTGGAAAATGAACAATTGCTTAAAATACCGCGGTAGCGTTATATCGAACCAATTACTAGCTCGATATTGAAACAAGCATGACGCTAAACCCTACCGAAGAAGATATTGAAAGAAGCGGGAGCGAGCATGTTTCATCGAAGAGCGAATTTGATTTTGCTTTTTCTTCGGCAATTGCCAGAAATGAAGTGCAAGTAGATCGAAGATCTAGAATCGAAACTTTCTTCGACGTCTTGTGTACGATAGGAAGCGGAATTGAAAAACCCACACACATCATGTACAGGGCAAACCTCTCTTGGACTATAATGCAAGCGTACACTGAAAGTCTGATCAGAAAAGGTCTTGTAGTATTTGATGAAAGTGAAGGAAAAAGACGCTACCGCCTAACTGAAAAAGGAAGACAGGTTATGCAGCAGTATCTTTCGATCAAAGAAGACCTAGACATTATTTCAGAAAAGCATAGATGATTAGAAAATGTCCGAAAAATATTTTGCAGCAGTACGGATGCGAAGATCAGTCCTTGAACTTAAAATTGAGATCCTTCAGGCGATCGCAGAAGGAGCGAGCAAGCAGTCGCACGTGATCCAGAAATCGAACATATCTTGGTCGATGGCACAGAATTTTATTAGGCGGTTGGAAATGCAAGGCCTGATCGAGGCAAAGCGGACAAAGGGAAGGAAAACGTTTGCGATTACTGAGAGAGGTACAAGGGTACTAAATTCCTATTCATCAATGATCAAAGGTCTGGAACTTGATATCCCAAT
>DATLTL010000219.1:0-9826 GCA_035533635.1 Nitrososphaerales archaeon | reverse complement strand
AGTATCTGCACTTGAAGTAATACGCGTTCTCGCCCGTGAAAGGCTTTGCGCAATAGTAACATTTCCTTTCCTGACTTTGGGTCGAAGCATCAGCTATTGTGGGATTTAGATCCTCTCCACACGCACTGCAAAATCTGGCGTCTGGCGGCACTGGAGCGCCGCACTGGGGGCACGAACCCAAAAACAAAACATCCTTAGCTAGTGTCTAAAATCGCACTTTAAAAAAACGAATCGGCAAGTCAAACTTCTCGCCATCTGGCCTGGGTGCTCGCGACAAATAAAAGGACGACTGTGATTCCAATCAAGACTGCCCAGTCGAGCGCTACCATTGTTGGTGATAGCGTGAGATAACCTGCGGCATTCTGCGCAAGCTCTGCCGCATACGTTGTCGGGGAAAGGTATGCTAGATATCTCCATGGAAGTGGAATGTATGTTATTAGATAGTAGACTGGCGGTATCGTGGAAAAAAGTGTCGAGATAAGACGGGAAAACGAGTAACTCTGAACAATATCGCTGGAAAAAGTTGCGAATGTATAGCCAACAGCAATCGACATCAAAAACATCATCACTAGTACCGCGATGAATTGCAAGAGACCGAATGCGCTCAGGTGAACAAAATAGAATCCTAGGATTCCAAGCACCACAAGAGCCGGAATGGTGTATACAATTTCTGACGCAGCCATGCCGAACACGTAGTACGGCCATTTTGTCGGGGAGCTGACTATCATGTCCTGGAGCTTGAAATCATTCTTCAAGTGCGCCATGTCTCCCTGGAGCGCCATCCCGGCACCGAACATGCTCATAAGAAGACCGCCCATCACAGCTTCGCCGAGAAGCGCCCCGCGACTGACGAATGTGATCAAAATCAGAAATGACAGTGGAGAAAGAACCGTGTTCACAAGTACGACCGGGTAGTTTCTCATCTCGTAGATGGAATTTACGAGAATCCCGGCGAGGACCTGACTAAACCTGCTTCTATTCTTCCGCTGTGGCCTCAAGCTGTCTTCCAATTTGTTTTACTCCTCCTGCACGGTTTACGAGATAGAAGAAAATATCATCGAGCGACATTGGCGTGATTGTGAACTTGGCGCCAACTCTGGAGAGCTCGCGCGAAATGCCGAACGCCTCTTCTTCCGAGGTCAGAATCCTGTAACTGTCCTTTCCCTTTATGATCTCCCCGCTCTTAACCTGTGGAATACTCGCCGCGAAAATTGACGGCACGTTCAAGCTGTAGCTGTAGTTTACGCTTTGTCTAAGCTCATCTAGTGTTCCCAATCCAATCATCTTCCCTCTATCCAGAATGCCGATACTGTCAGCGAGCGCTTCCGCTTCTTCCAAATAGTGAGTCGTAAGAAATGTAAAACGCTCCTTGCCGATCTCTTTCAGTAAATCCCAGAACTCTCGCCTCGAAATCGGGTCGAGTCCCGTAGTTGGTTCGTCAAGGAAAATAATTTCTGCTTCCGAAGCTAGTGCCGTTGCGACAAGTACCTTTCTTTTCATTCCGCCAGATAAAGTTCGAGTCAATGAATTGGCGTACTTGCTCATGCCGACTTTTTCCAGCGTGTCCAGCGCCCTCTGCTTTGCCTCACCATAATTGAATCCCCTCCATAGAAGGTATGACAGGATTGTCTGCATCGGAGTCATCCAAGGTATTGGTCTAGCCTCTTGAGGCACGATAGCTATCCTTTCTCTCAAGTTTGCCGCATCACCTACAACATCCATGTTGTTGATTGAAGCTCTGCCGGACGTTGGCATCAGTTCAGTTGAAAGAATGCGTACAAGTGTTGTCTTTCCAGATCCGTTGCGGCCTATGAGCACGAATATTCCGCTTGTGCGTACGGAAAAGGAGAGAGAGTCCAGCGCTTTGTTCTTGCGCCTGCTGCCGCTGTAAATTTTTGTCAAATCTACGCAGGAAATCATCTTTTCTGAATCTAGCAATTATTCCGACCGCGTGCTAACAAAATGGTAGTTTTTCTTCTAAATAATCTCTGCGGCTCGCCAGAAATCCAGATAAGCTCGCAACACGAACGCAATTTGCAGAGCATGCAACGCTCAAGATTGGGTCGCAGCGGGCTATCCGTTCCCAGAATATGTCTTGGAACAAACAACTTCGGTAAGGGCCAGATTGAACAAGAAACAGCTAACAAAATAATGACGCGGGCGCTTGACCTGGGCATTGACATGTTTGATACCGCCGACGTTTACTGCGGTGGTGAATCTGAGCGGATCATAGGTGAGTTCATCAAAGGTCGGCGCGAGGATGTAATCATTGCAACAAAAGTTGGAAAGGAGGGAGATTGGAATCCCGATACGCATCCAAACAAGTTGAGCGTCTCAAGGAAGAATATTATCTATCGCCTCAACGAGTGCCTGAAAAAACTACAAACAGACTACATAGATCTCCTCTACGTACACAGGTTTGATTCCGAAATTCCACTCGAAGAAACAATGTCAACGCTTGACTCGCTTGTAAAGCAGGGAAAGATAAGGTACGTTGCTTGTTCAAATTACTCGGTGGACCAGATTGCAGAATCCCGGAGGGTCTCTGAGAAACTCGGCTTGGAGTGTTTTGTTGCAGTTCAAAACTGGTACAATCTTTTTCACAGCGAGATGGACACGGATATGATCCCGTATTGTCTGGAAAACCACGTTGGAATATTTGCATACAGTCCTCTCTCCGGCGGATTTCTCGCCGGAAGGTATGAGCGAGGCAAGCCGCCGCCATCTGGCTCGCGAGCCACTTACAAACAACCCGGCTGGCTGAAAAGGTACGACAGTGAAGAAAATTTCCGAAAGCTCGACAAGATAAAGAAGGTGGCCGCCAAATCAGGTATATCGCTTCCAATCCTAGCAATTGCATGGGTTCTACGGGAAAACAGAATCACGAGCGCTATTGTGGGCTCATCAAAACCCGAACAATTGGAAGATGCGGCGGCAGCTGTCAACACCAATCTGCCAAAGAGCGTCCTGGACGATCTGAGAGCGCTCTAGGGAAGGCAATATTGCACATTATTGAATGAAAACACTATTTATTGACGAATTTCATTACATTCCGTAAATAATATCGCTTAATTTCGAATGTGAAAATTGACATTGATTGCACTAACAGACATTGAAAACGCCCATGAGAGAATCAAAGATCACGTCTTTCGGACACCATGCTATCCGAGCCTCTTCCTGAGTAAGAAAACAGGCACTGAAATATTTCTCAAACTGGAATGCTTCCAACCTACCGGCGTGTTCAAGATTAGAGGGGCGTTCAACATAGAGCTTGAAAATCTGGAGAAAATAAGGGGAACTGGAGTTATAACCGCGTCTTCAGGAAATCATGGATTTTCCGTCGCGTATGCGGCGAAGGCGCTGGGAGTGGATTGCACAGTTGTCGTGAACCGGGGAGCGAACCCCGACAAGCTCAGGATGATTGAGCTTCACGGCGCCAAAATCGTCGAAGATGGGTCGACCACTGATACAATCATCAGCAAGGCGCGCGAGCTGGCAAAGGAAAGCGGGTTATTCTTCATTCATCCCTTCGACGATCCTTCAATAATTGCCGGACAGGGGACTTGCGGGTTGGAGATTCTTGAAGACGTGTCAGCACTGGACACAGTCATAGTTCCGGTTGGTGGCGGTGGTTTGATTTCTGGTATATCAACAGCATTTAGAGCAATATCGCCAAACTGCAAGGTAATCGGCGTTGAAGCTACCGGAGTTCCGTCGCTGTATGAATCCATGAAGAAGAAGAAGCTTGTGACGATCGAGCATCCCGCGACGATCGCCGACGGACTCGTCGGGCAAACGATTGGAAAAATGAATTTTGAGATTTGCGAGAGAAATGTCGATGACGTCGTGCTAGTGTCTGACGACCAGATGAGAGGAGCGGTGAAATCGCTCTTGCTGGATGCGCACATATTGGCGGAGCCATCTGGCGCGGCTCCCGTCGCGGCACTACTTTCTGGGGCGTACAAGCCAAGAGTTGGTGAAAGAATAGCACTGGTCATCAGCGGCGGAAACATATCCTACTCGCTTCTGCATGATTTGCTCGACGAAGCTTTTTCTTCCCGGGTTCGCAAATCCTGAACTAGTTCCTTCCTACAAAATCGACGTGTCGCCGCGATGACCGACCTCGTACTCCAATCGCACAATCTAGAGAAGACTTACGGATCGAAAACCGTTGCACTTGACGGAGTCTCCCTCGATGTCGCTGGGGGGAGCGTCTTCGGTCTTTTGGGCCCGAACGGGGCAGGGAAAACCACCTTTGTAAGAATCATTTCAACTCAGCTTCTACCGTCTGGTGGATCAGCAACCATTCTGGGGTACGACGTCGTCCGCGAACCGCAGTTTGTCAGGCAAAGGATAGCAATTGTTCCCCAGGAAGGTAGGCCGCTCTATCTCATGACTCCCTACGAACACGTAGTCACCTACCTGGTCGCGCGCGGTCTCAATTATGGGAAGGCAAAATCGAGAGCGAATGAAACGCTCGTCTCGCTGAACCTTGAATCCTGCAAGAATACAATGTGTGGAAACCTCTCCGGCGGCTTGAGGCAGAGAGTACTCATAGCGATGGCCATGAGCTCCGAGGCTGATCTCTTGGTACTAGACGAGCCAACTATTGGACTGGATCCCGTGGCTCGAGTCGGCGTGTGGAATTTGATCAGGAGCTACGTAGCTTCGGGCAAGACAATTCTTCTTACGACCCACTACATGGACGAGGCTGAAGAACTGTCAGATCGTCTGGCGATTATGAACAAGGGCAAGGTGGTCGCAAGCGGTACTCCTTCCGAAATAAAGAGAAGGTTGAACACAACGCACACTGCCATCGTCAAAACAAGCGCTTCAGATGTTAGTGAATTCCAATCTTTTGGAAGGGTGTTGAGAGCCGGGACTGGCATTAGAGTGCTGACAACTCAAGACGGGGCTTCAGAAATTACTGCATTTTGTTTAAGGAAAAACCTGGAGGTATCGGTAAGACAATCCAGTCTAGAAGATGTTTTCATCAGCGAGGTTGGTCAAATTGAACCTGAGGCAGCAAATTAGAGCAGTCTTCGCCATCGTCTGGTTTGACGGCGTACTTCCTATTCGACGCTCGCCGTTCAACTTGGTCAATTTCATAATAAGTCCGCTGACAATACTCTTCTTCATCTACATTTTTGCGGGGCCCAGCAAAGTGGTATACGCGCTGGGAGGAGGACTGATTGCTGTAATTGTTGGCAGCTGCATCATACTGGAAACCGAAGCCGCGTTCATAAGACTGGTAGCAAGATTGCAAGACATGTTCGTTTCTTCCCCACTTTCTTCAGTCTCATATGTCGTAGGACTCTCCATAGCGCAGCTTCTAAACGGCATTGCCGGAATAATCCTGTTCTCAATCCTTCTCATATTGTATGCTCATCTTACCATAGTTTCGGGCCTGGGAATCGTGTTTGCTGCAACAATTACATGGGCATCCATCTCTTCCATGGGATTCATGATAAGCACGTTCGCGCGGGATGTGAGGGACATCTGGGTTTATTCTCCAATACTCACAGTTCTCTTGTCGTTCCTTCCACCAGTGTTTTACCCGATCACGCTGATACCCGAGCAATTCAGGTTCGTGGCATACCTTGCCCCGACGACGTACGCAGCCGGAATAATTCAAAACGCAACAGGACTCGTAAAGGCGACGAGCGGTCAAATTCTTCTGGACTTTGGTGGCGGCATAATTTACACGATTATTTTGGTGGCACTTGCAAGCCGCTTATCAAAGTGGCGTCAAAGATAATTCGAGGAATAGAGAAGTGAAATCTTCAGAGACAGTCGCAGAATTTTCTCACGTGAACGTGAAAATTGAAAACAAGAAGATTCTTTCCGATGTAAATTTCTCGGTAAAGAGAGGCGAAAGGTGGGCGATAGTAGGACCAAATGGTTCTGGAAAGACAACTCTGCTCAAAATAGTCAACGGTTATCTTCGCCCATCCACCGGGCAGGTTTCTTTCCAAGACAAAGTCGAGCCCGATGGAGTCAGGAAGCAGACGGGATTTGTGAGCTCATATCTCGACAATCTTTTGGAATCACAGGATTCTGTCCTGGACATCGTTGTGAGTGGAAAGTACGGGGCGACAAGACTATGGAATGTTCCTCCGTACGAAGTCGTCCAAAAGGCAAGACGATTGATGCGTCAATTGGGCTGCGGCAAATTCGAAGACCGGCGGCTCGCAGATTTGTCTCAGGGTGAGAGGCAGAAGATCCTCATTGCAAGATCGATGATGCCGGATCCTGTCCTACTGACCTTCGACGAGCCGTGCGCGTCTCTTGATCTGGGAGCGAGAGAGCTTTTCTTGAATGGCCTAGAAACCGTTGCAAGGCGAAACAGATCGCTGTCGATGATCTATGTCACGCATCGTATTGACGAGATTCCAAATTCATTCAATCATGCGTTGTTAATAAGGGGAGGCAAAGTTCTTGCGGGCGGCGCGCTGAAAGAAGTAGTGACTTCGAGAGACATAAGTAAATGTTTTGGAATCAATGTTTCAATAAAACGGTGGCGAAACCGATTGTATTCGGTCGTCGTCTAGATCATTTCTTACACCGCTGAATCGCCGGAACCGCCAGTTGCGATATCCCACGCACTTTCTACGGGCGAAACTAGAATCTTTCCATCACCGATCTCACCCGTCTTGGCGGCATTCACTATCGCAGTTACCACTTTTTGCACATCCGCGTTCTTGACCAATATTTCCAATTTTGTTTTTTCAACGTAGTCTGAATGGTAGGTCGCTGCCCCACGGCCGGAAACCATCTCGACCCCCTTTGCCCTTCCTCTTCCCTCAACGTCGAAGAACGTCAGCCCGCCAATCCCGATCTCCTTCAGAGCACTGTCGATTTCTGGAAACTTTTCCCGTCGTATGATTGCTTCGATCTTCTTGATCTTGTCAGACCTTTCCATCTACCTTCTAGACCTCCGCAAAATCATAGATGACCTCGCCGTGAATTGCTTGATCGCCCACCTTTAGTTTCTCGGGGCTCTCCTGCAGCGGTATGAATCGCCCGATTATTTTGAACAGGACGAACGATACTACGAATACGTAAACAATGACAACACCAGCAGCTCCAGCTTGTATCACAAGTTGCATCGGATTGCCATAGAGCAAACCAGTCAGACCGGGGGCAACATACTGAGTAACTGCAGGGTCTGCCAACACACCAGTGAGGAGTCCGCCGACAAGTCCGGCGATGCCGTGAGCCGGAAATACACCCAGTGCATCGTCAAATGGCAGTTTCGGTGAAAGTTTGTTCAGCGATATCCAAGGAATTGTTCCAGCTGCTATTCCTATTATTAAAGCGCCGTAACCGTTGACGTATCCAGCTGCCGGAGTGATAGCCACGAGGCCCGTGACGCAGGCCGTTGTCGCACCAACGAGCGTAGGTTTCTTGAGGAATTTTGTGTCCATCAACATCCATGCAACGACACTAGCTGCAGCGGCAAGCTCCGTGTTCAGAACAGCTATGGACGCATCAATTGTGGAACCGTAAGGATCACCACCGTTGAACCCGTTCCATCCCAGCCAGATCAATCCAACTCCGATCACGACCATCCCCAAGTTGTTCGGTTTTAATCTCCTCTCAGAAGCGATGCGAGGACCTACTGCGATAGCCGCAGCAACAGCAGTGATTCCCGCCGACAGGTGGATGACATAGCCACCCGAAAAATCGACTGCGCCCAGCTGAGCCAGCCAGCCGCCCGCGAATAGCCAGTATGCTAACGGGCTGTAAACCAGAAATGACCACAGCGGTACGAATATCATCCAAGCTTTGAAATTCACTCTTTCAATAATCGCGCCTATGAATAACGCTGGCGTGATTGCCGCAAACACAAATTGGAACCATATGAGAGTGGCTGTGGGCACGTTTAGAGCGGCCGAGGCTGGTCCCACAATCGCTTGTGAACCTTCCAGTACACCAGACATGGCTGATCCGGGCCACGCAAATATGGCGTACTTTCCTACGCTGACCATCGGGCTTCCACCTACGAACCCGAAGTTGTATCCTGCGATCATCCAAACGACGAGAACGGCGGCGAATCCGTAGAAGATCAAGAGCATTGTGTTTACGGCATACTTTTTCTTCGTCAAGCCGCCGTAGAAGACCGCCAGTCCGGGCAAGCTTTGCAATCCCACTAGTGTACCAGCTGTCAACATCCAAGCGTTGCTACCAGTATCGAGCCAAGAAGGCACTGAGGAAGCTGGAAAGCCGTTCAGGTTAGCTGGTGGTGTGTACGAAGTCGAATTCTGACCGTGAACAATACGCATTAGGGCTAAAATGATGAATAGCGCAGTGGAAACTGTAATTATGATGTAAGATTTCAGGCTGAACCCAAACGAACCAAAAATGGTTGGTTTGTCGATCTGTGATGTTTGTGAATCCAAACAATTATTCACTCTACGCATCCTTCAAACCATTCATCTGTAGGACAAATGACGCTATAATGGAACACCTGTATCGTTAGTGTCCTCAAGGGGCTACATATTTATTATTTCTGCCCACATTATGCAGAAAATAAATTTGTGCTCATCTTGCAAATCAACTGATTCTCCAGAGTACTCTTTGACAGCATTACCAATCGTCTGCAACTGATCTATGATGTCGGTTGCATTTTGTTTCTAGGTGCTTTGTTTACGAAATTCTCCAGTAGGGGCACAAACCGGTAAATTCATTATTCAGAAGCATAATTTTTGATCTGAGCAAGATATCAGTGCTCGAAATTGATGACATTGACAAGAAGATAATCGGACAATACGTCGTAGATGCGAGGCAATCGTATCACCAAGTAGCTAGGAAAATAGGTGTCGCCGTTTCTACTGTTCAGGCGCGCACTAAGAAACTGGAAAAGGACGGCGTAATCAAGGGATATACAGCGGTTCTTGACTACGATAAGCTGGGGCTCACGGTCACGGCCATAACGGAGATCACGACCATTGGAGGCAAGCTGTCAGAGGTCGAGAGTAAACTGTCGCAGATGCCGCAGGCGAGCGCAGTCTATGATGTCGCAGGTAATACTGACGCTATTGTGATAGGCAAGTTCAGGGCGATCAGCGAGCTCAGCAAATTCGCTAAAACGATTCAGTCAATTCCAAACGTAAACAGAACGGAGACGCACATTGTGCTTTCCGTTGTAAAGGAACAGCTTCCAAAGTTTTAGAAAGCGAAAACTAGTGACGCGCTGTCACCGCGAATGATTGCTGATCATCCGCGCTGATGGACTCTTCGCCGGCTTGACCAGAAGTGATGTCATAGCTCTGCTCGACATTTGAGACGAAAATCTTGCCATCGCCGACAGTTCCTGTCTTTGCATGAGCCAGTACAATATCCACGACTTTCTTGGCGTCAGAATCCTTTACGATGATTTCCAATTTGGTTCTTTCAATGTATTCGGTCTGATAAGATCTGGATCCGCGGCCGGAAACCATTTCTCTTCCCTTCGCCCTTCCTCTTCCTTCAGCATCGAAGAATGTCAATCCACTAATCCCCGCTAATTTTAGAGCATTATCAATGTCAGGGAAGGCCTCTCTTCTTACGATTGCTTCAATTTTCTTCAATGGATCTGGCGCCTATTTTCGTAGTATAATTATGGCGCAAAGTTGCTATTATTGCTTGTCATGTTTTTGTATGGAATTCTTGGTGCGGTCGCAACTATTGTACGAAATCTTTGCGCATTGTTGAATCGTCTCCAATTTGGATGTTTCTTTCCAAAAAGAGAGATATAGTTACCCGATTTAGACTTGAGCGAAAGCTTACTCGAGGTTTAGAGTTATGAAAGTAGCAGTAATTGGTGGAGGAAAAATTGGCGAGG
>DATLTL010000218.1:0-2309 GCA_035533635.1 Nitrososphaerales archaeon | reverse complement strand
ACTATGGAAAAGGAAATCGCGAGTGAAGACGCGAGGAAGAAGATATTGGAAAGCCCGATGTGGGGATTTTACAAACTCTCTAGCAATTTTATTGGACATGAAGATTCAGTGCAGTATCCATCAAGAGCAAAGAGATTAGATTACGAGGGAGAAATTGCAGCAGTTATCGGCAGGAAAGCAAAGGGCGTCAACTCCGCAGACCATATGAAATTCATATTCGGATATACAATATTCACAGATTTTTCAATTCGCGATAACAAGGTAGATCAGGGAGGAATCATGAACTTTGCTCTGATCAAGAATTTTGATGGTAGTGGATCACTGGGCCCCTGGATCGTTACCAGCGATGAGATCTCCGATCCATATGATTTGGACATTGTGACCAAAATCAACGGCGTGGTGAAGCAAAACGGGAATACGCGCAGCATGGTTAGAAACTTTGGAGAATTGATGCAACATGTTTCCACGGACATGACTCTCTACCCTGGAGACATTCTGACATCCGGAACACCAGCTGGAACTGCGGCTGACTCGACTCGCCCGGATGCAAACGGCATAAGAGATCCTTCCAAATATCTAAAAGTTGGTGATCTCATTGAAGTGTCCTCACAGAAAATTGGATTGCTCAGAAACAATGTCATAGAAAGGCAAAAATTGACTGAGCGAACCAATTTCCAATAGGTCACAATCAAAGAATAAAGCGCGGGAATTCAGAATACGAATGCTTAGGGTTCGAAATGGATGGCGCTCAAAGCCGAGAGTCAAAGGTTTCAGCTTAAAACAGAATACACTCCGAAAGGAGATCAACCAAGAGCTATCCAGAAACTAACAGAAGGCGCGATAAAGGGCCTCAAGCATCAGGTATTGCTGGGAGCTACGGGTACCGGAAAAACACTGACAATGGCGCATGTTATCCAGAATCTGCAAAGGCCAGCCTTGGTTATTTCGCCAAACAAGACACTCGCCGCCCAGCTAACAAGCGAGTTCAGGTCATTTTTCCCTGAAAATGCCGTTGAATTTTTTGTCAGTTATTACGATTACTACCAACCCGAAGCGTACGTTCCTCAACAAGATCTCTACATCGAAAAAGACTCTTCGATAAACGAAGAGTTGCAAACGCTGCGCCAGCGTGCAATGCAGGCGCTCGTCTCAAGAAGGGATGCCATCGTAGTTGCAAGCGTGAGTTGTATCTACGGCTTGGGAGCGCCCAACGACTTTAGAGATAATGTGCTCGGCATATTGCCCAAGCAGAAATATGATCGGGATGAGTTGATCAAAAAGCTTGTTGGCATCAGGTATGAGCGGAACGACTTTGCTCTCTCAAGAGGAAAGTTCCGAGTGAAGGGTGACACTCTAGAGATCAATACAGCGAGCGAAAACGTGACTAGAATCGAGTTCTTTGGAGATCAGGTCGATAGAATCACTGAAGTTGACGCACTAACTGGAAAAACTATCAGAAAAAAGAATGAGGCAATAATCTATCCGGCAACGGAGTACACAGTAGTGAGAGACTCACTTGAAAGTACGATTAACGAAATTGAAGCGGAACTTGCTTCAAGGCTAGCTGAACTTACTGCGGCTAACAAGTTGGTCGAAGCACAGAGATTGGAGCAGCGAACCAAATTCGACATGGAAATGTTGAGGGAGACCGGCTACTGTACTGGCGTCGAGAATTACTCAAGATACACGACGCATAGAAAGGAAGGCGAAACTCCTTATTGTCTCCTGGATTATTTCCCGAATGACTATCTTACCTTCATCGACGAGAGTCACATCGCAGTGCCACAGATCCGCGGAATGTACGAAGGAGACCGGTCAAGGAAGGAGAATCTTGTCAATTACGGGTTCAGACTTCCATCAGCGTTTGACAACAGGCCGTTATTTTTTTCAGAGTTTGCGCTGAAGATGAATCAAGTGATTTACACATCGGCGACGCCCGGGCCTTACGAAATGTCGAAGGCAGAACAGATAGTCGAGCAAATCATCAGGCCCACAGGCCTGTTGGATCCTGAGATCATAGTTAGGCCGGCGAGAACGCAGGTTGATGATTTGATTGGTGAGATCAGAAAACGAGTTGCGAGGAAGGAGAGAGTCTTGGTCACAACTTTGACGAAACGAATGGCGGAAGATCTCGCAGAATATTTGGACGACCTCAAAATCAAGGTGAGCTACATACATTCAGAAGTGGAAACTCTGAAGCGAACCGAGCTCTTGCGCGACTTGAGACGTGGAAAGTACGACGTCCTGGTTGGGATAAACTTACTCCGTGAAGGGCTGGATTTGCCGGAAGTCAGCTTGGTTGCGATACT
>DATLTL010000217.1:0-8895 GCA_035533635.1 Nitrososphaerales archaeon | reverse complement strand
CGTCAGCAAGACTGCGAAAAAGACTTTCAGAGTGACAGATTCAATTGGCGCAGCGTGCGCGGGAATGATTGGCGACATGCAAGTGCTGATCAAGCAACTTCAATCCTACGTAAAGATTCGAGAGCTCGAGCTTAGGAGACCAATGCCTGCAAATTCAGTCGCAAAACTACTTTCAGTGATAATGTTTGAGAACAGATACGCCCCCATGATCACTCAAGTGATGATCGGCGGCGTCGATGAAAGGCCAATGATCTGGATTTTGGACCCGCTCGGATCTATTATTCCTGATGATTATGCGGCGGTGGGTTCAGGCGCAGAAATCGCGATAGGCGTTATTGAGAACGGATATTCAGAGAACCTTAGCGAGGCACAGGCGAAAGATCTTGCGGTAAAGGCAATTCGATCCGCAATCAAGAGAGATGTTTCAAGCGGAGACGGTGTTGACCTTCTCTTCGTCACGAAAGACGGAGTCAGAGAAGAAACGATGCCTCTAGCCCCAGCGAACTAGCAAAAAGGGTTATATCCCAAATCAACCAATTGTTCATGATTGGAAATGTCACTAATTACCGGCACCTCTGAGCAGCTGATTATCACCGATGCGGCAGTCGACAGAATAAAGACGCTGCTCGCGAAGGAAAACAAACCTGACGCCGGCTTGAGGTTGTATATTTCAGGCGGTGGGTGCTCCGGAATGTCTTACGGCATGTCAATAGACGATGCTGCTACAGCCGATGATGCAGTTGTAAAGTCAAAGGGCGTGAAGGTTTTGGTCGACAAACTGAGCCTCATTTATCTTAGGGGTTCCAAGATTGACTTTGTTGAGAACCTGCAGACTTCAGGTTTCCAAATCGACAATCCTAACGCAGCGTCTTCTTGCGGTTGTGGTCTTTCCTTCAAGGCGAACAAGGACGCCACTAATGAAGCGAAGACCCTGACTGAGAAAAACTAGCTCGAAAAACTATCAATTGTTGGACATACAGTTCCAGCACAATTCAACCTATCCGCGTAATTACACAAGGAACTTTCATTTCCTCTTCGCTCAGACCTCCGTGCCTGCCCGGAATGCTACCATGGTTCGGATCTATGATTGAATTGTCCATGGCATTGTACGATCTTGGCAGAGCAACAAGATCTCCTATCCGATCATAAGTTTCAGCCTTTACTCGACCCAGCCCGAAATAACCTTGATCTAGAAGCCATTTTGATGTTCTGATTTCAAAAAGATTCTCAAAATACTGATCAAAGTATTTCCGGATACCGTCTTCCTCCCCTTCCTTGATGTGCAGTATTGCCGCTCTAGAATCGCCTGTTGGTGGCAGTTTCAGCATGCCTAGCAGTTTGGGATGGTTGAAGAGATCTATAACATTCTCTCGTTCGATGTGAACACCTCCATGATCACCCGAAATTATCAGGACGGTATCCTTTGCCACGCTTCGATCCAGCTTTCGGAAAAGCTCCGATTCCACTATCCTGAAGATCGACTCGAGCTCGACCGCGTACTCTTCCGAATATGGGCCGTGGGCGTGCAACAGCGTATCCGGGGACGGATGGTACGCAAAGTGAAACGATTTTCTTTTTGCTTTCTCGAGGTTTTTCCTCAACCCCACAAGCATGTCCGCCGCGCTGTTTTGTGGTTCAACCAAGGCACCTCGATAAGTCAACTGTGAGAGCCCGCTGTCCATGATGTAGCGCGGAACGTAGACCGTCGAATCCATACCTTCCTTGCCGAGTCGCTCATGTATCGTTTCCCCGCCAAGAAATTTTTGCCGATCCAAGCCAATGTCAAAAAGTGACCTGCCTCCTAGCATCGGACTGAACCTGAGCATCTGTCCTATGAGACCCAGCTCCCGCAGATACATCGTATAGCCAATTACTCCATGTTCTTGCGGAGTTAGCCCGGTGTGCAGTGATGAGATCGCCGAAGCGGTTGTCGAAGGAAACACAGAGGTTATGTCGAGTTGATTAGAATTTTCAGAAACGCGTTCAAATGACGGCACTCCATAATTTTTCCTCGCTGATTCTACAAGTTTGGATCCCAACCCGTCGAGCAATAGAAGGACGACGTGCTTTGCGTCCTTGAAATCGTTGATTCGATCATATTTCAATGGTCGTGTAAAATTTCCCCCAAGAATTTGCGCGACTGTTTCAGGAATGTTTGCAATTGAGTGCCCATCGTATCCAGGTTTCACGAAACCGGACAAATCAAAATTTGCTTGTGGATTCTTACTCTCTGCCATATCGACATGGAATTAACTTTCAACTAATATTAGCTTGGGCAGAGGGTTGGCGTAGGCGGATTCGAATCATAAAAGGTCTGGTCCGCCGGATATTCCCACACGAAAAAGGTGGATTTACCCATTGCTTATTCCAGTTAACTAGGTGAAGGTACGACTATTGGAACAAGGAATTTCTAATTGGGTACATCTTCCACCCTTGTCTGGTCTCAGTAGGATGAAAAACTTGGTTTCTAGATTACAATAAATAGTTCGATCATGACCCTCCTTGCGTGTCTTCGGCGAGCAGGCGGCAGTTCCTGAAGATTGTCGGTGGTGCTGCCATTGTTGCTGGAGGAAGTTATGTGGCACTTGGAGAATTTCATTATCTTCCTAGCTGGCTTTTTCCTTGGAACCTAAACAATGGACGCTTTCCAAAAGTCGTCACGGCCTCGGCCCTGCGTTCTGATGATTTCCTTTCGCTGGACTTTGAATTCGATAATTTCACTCTTGATACAAGTTCCAACCCGGCGAAACTCCTGCCGGCCGGGAACCCTGCCTACATCATTGTTACCTTTCCTCCGCAGAGTGTTGCCGAACAGGCATTCTATGAAGTGCCATCCAGCAATTTCTCAGAGCAGGACAGTAACGGAAATCCTCTCACGCCGGGAATGCCCGGGTACGAGCCCAATCCGAATAGTGGTGAAACCCCTTCCCCCAGACCTGTAAAAGCACTCCTTTCCGGGTCCAGTAGACTTGTTTTCATTGTTCCCAGTTCCGAAAGCTCGATTCCATTCACTCTCGACGGTATATTGGGCGCCATCTCCAATTATGACCTGAACGTCGCGCCAGTCGCGCTTCCACCGCCATCCTCAAACAGTGGCTTGAAGCTTCATATTCCTTCTAGCCCCCCTCAAATCTCACAACCAGCCTCCAACGTAACAGCAATTGAAGCTCCAAACAGACTGGTCATCTCGCCCCATCAATCTGAGAGATGGACTCACGCAACCGATCCTGTCAGTAACAACGGCGTAACAGAGTTATGGCACACACGTCTAGCATTTGGAACTCTAAACAATGGCGTTCTTGACGAGACTGTGCCGTCATATATTAGGGCAATTTGGTCCCCCGATTATGGTTCATCTCTTTCGTCTCCTCCTCCGCACTTTAGTCCGAACACACCATACACTCTTCCTGGGCAGACACCGTACACTGAATTTCGAAGTGGCTTGGACGCAAGAGACCGGTTTGAGCTTGTGCACCTGACATCGAACTTTAAGATTCCAAATTATACACCTGTGCCGGCGACAATAAACAAGCTCATGCTTACGTCGTTTGGCGCGTGGTTAGATCTTGCGGGGACTTGGGCTCCGCCAAACCCACTCGAGGTAGAAGGATGGAATCATGTGTCCACGATGGGAAGAGATCACTACGTGCGTGTGGTGTATGAAGGTTTTCTCTTCCCCTTCGGTCACAGCGCGTCGCTCATCAAGGTCACAGAAAGGAAATTTGATCCATCGCCAGAAACTAACTCGGTGAATTCTCAGACCAGTTACCTGAGGCAACGAATGTTCGTGGTGGTTCGTCAGCCCGTTGTGAATTACCCAACGCTAGGCATGCAGCACTCAGGGAGAAAATTTCCATTCACAAGCTTGAAAATTACAACTGCGGTTACTCCCGATCTGGATGATCCGACGTCCAGTGAAGCGTACACCGGTCAGGGACAGGATGCTTTCTGGCCACAGGTCGGAGGCCAGGATTTTCGGTTCGTTCTTGTAGGGACAGATTCCGACGGTCAAGCATCAGAGTTCACTCTTCCGCTTATTTTTGTCGGCGCCTCAGTTGCAATACCTCAGGACAATGCGCATCAGAGCATCCTCTACGAGATCATCAATACCTATCGCGCAAACAACAATGGCAGAATCCAGCCGCAGTTGCTCGGACAGCGGATTGCCTTCGCTCCAAGCAGTTCAGCAGGAGGCACTTCTTTTGAGACCCAGTCCATAGATCTTGCCGCCGAGACTAGAGATTTTTCGCAAAACACTCCTCCAAACAGCCAGCCCCAGTTTTATCCAGCCTTCGCAGATGCAAACATTCGCATTGCAGCAGTCGCACAGTTAACCCCGAATGCCTCCAAGCTGCAGCCCCAGACAACGATAACCTTTCCCGATCTATATCTTCAGAACGGATTCTCGCAATCAGCAAATGTTGGCGAGGTTTTTGCTCAGATATCGTCGGCTGACCAAATTCCTCTAGATTTCAGTAGTGACGCTGACAAGGCGGGAGGCATGATTACTCCCAGCATCAACATCTCAGGACTCTCACGTATTTCCGGCCTGGTCGGAGCTCAGACGGGACTAAATGACTCTGATCTCGCGACATATCTTGGTTCGGTAGCGTCAGGGCAATTCAACCCGAGTGATTTCTTCGGACTAGCAAGCGCCAAGATACTAGGAGGAATCACACTATCCGACATTCTAAACTCAGGAAGCATTTCCCAAGCTCCTGCGATTTCAACTCATGTCATATATCAGAACAATAATCCGCAGATGGCTCCCCAGGCCTTTGAGACTATTTTGAACTGGGATGGCTCGGCGCTAGTAAAGGAAGACCCAACACACACTTTCCAACCGTCTGGTTCAAACCTGAACCTACAGGCACTTATTCACACTGATCTAACGGGAAATCCCGTTACAACATTTCAAATAACAGCCACACTGACTAATTTTTCGATCCATCTAATTCCTTCTGTCCTCGAATTCATAGTAATCAGCTTCACCAATCTGAAATACCTGGCACAATCGGGCCAGAAACCTCAGGTCAACGCGGCTATCTCTGGCATTCAATTTGCAGGCCCGCTGAGCTTCATCAATGAGCTCGAGAACTATATCCCGCTGGCTGGATTTGAAGATCCTCCATCGATCACGGTAACACCGGAGGGTGTTGCAGTTGGCTACAGTCTTGCAATCCCCAGCATCGGCGTTGGGATCTTCACCTTATCTAACGTGAGCTTTGGCGCTCAGCTAACGCTTCCATTCACTTCGGATCCCGCACGCGCAAGATTTTCCTTCGCTTCAAGAGAACATCCATTCACACTAGCGGTATCTCTTTTTGCCGGTGGTGGTTTTTTTGCCACATCAGTGGGCCTTGATGGAGTCGAGCTGCTCGAGGGCTCTTTCGAATTTGGAGGCAACTTCTCGATCGACATTGGAGTTGCAAGTGGAGGTGTCTATGCGAATGCAGGAATCTACTACAAAATCATGCCAGTCAGTGGAGGCGATGAATGCCAGCTCACCGGCTTCTTCCAGTGCGGAGGCTCGCTTGAAATCCTCGGACTAATCAGTCTCTCGGAGCAGTTCTACCTCGGGCTGACCTATGATACCTCCAGCAACGATGTTTATGGCCAGGCAACAATCACGGCTGAGATAAGCGTCGCATTCGTGAGCAAGAGCGTTTCACTCACAGTGGAGAAAAGTTTCGGCCACTCCAGCCCGCCGGCGTTCGCTGACCTTGTTTCTCCCCCAGATTGGCTGAACTACACGCAGGCGTTCTCTTACGGAGCATAGAAGAATTTGCAGCAGCAGATAAACTGGACTGTCCTGCCGAACGGCTTATCATCCGATGGGACAGCTCTCAAGTTCTCGGTATTTGTCTCGCCAAGACTGACACCTGACTATGGTAATCAAAACCTTGGTGACTTTCCCGAGTTCTTGGATTGGCCTTCGACGCTGAGTAGCATTCCATTCTCGCTTGTTATCGATGGAGGCCCGACCATTACAGCAAGCATTACCTCGACTCCCTCATCTGCCATATGGAAACTACTTTTCAACAGCAATACGTACGTAAAGCCGTACTCATTCGATAGCTACAGCTCCCGGATCGTGCGTTCTTTCCCGACAAACAGCGTTCACTCATTCATTCAAAACCAGTACCTGTCGACGCTGACGAGCTCAGGAGCTATCTTTCCGACGCTAAAGAGTTTAGGGCAGCAGCTTCAAACCATCGCGTTCACTGGGCCTGGAGGGTATGGCACACTGCAAAGTCTGATAGGCCGAATCAACTCTCTTTTGGCCGAGTACAAGACAGTTCCGCCTGGAGCTTCAACTACTCCTATGGATTTTGCTCAGATGCTCTTGTTCCACCAATCGCACAATGCCCCTGGTGTTAGAGTTCCAATTAAAGTGCCGTCAATGGACTTTCACGAGATTATCTCGGCCCTTGGCAGGTATCCGTGGTTGATGCGCCAGTTGGGGTTGGTAATTGACATGGAGGCACAGCTGCCCATAGCCCTGACGCACCCGATAGTAATACCGCAGTCTGCACTGGTCTCAGTTACATCTGGGGGCTGGTCGAGGCCCGCAAATGTGAGTGTGAAGACCAGCGCCACAATCATACCATCCTCTGGAATATTCTCCGCAAATCCAGCTTCGGGATCTGAAATTTCCAATGGAATGCTGAATCTCAGTGATACGAGCGCGTTCAATGTCTTCCAAGTTGATCTGGACTCTGCCGCGATCAAGCTTCTTGACTTTGCAGGAAATGTGCAAAGGATGTCGTCAAAGAGCACCTTCGGTAGCCCCCTACTTGTGAGCTTGCCCGCGCTTCGAGACGCAGGAGTCACGATCACACAAAACAACCGTGCACTCTTTCTTTCAACTGCATTTCAAAACGCTGATCTCCTTAATTCAAACGCAAACTCTCAGAGCACGGACGTTGTTCTCTACGCTGATGACGTAACACGTGGATATGCATTCGATGTATGGAATTCCCAGACGTCAAAGTGGAACTCGCTCCACCTACGCATCGGCACTTACAACTTTGTGGATTCCAGCGGGAACGTCGTGCAAAACCAGGAAGTCTCGGATGAGGGCTGGACTCAACTTGCTGCAACTCAAGCAGCAGACGGATCATCTAGCGATCTATACGTCCACGAATCCATCTTCAAGTGGATGGGCTGGAGCCTCTCCGCTCCTCGGTACGGAAAACAAATCACTGACAGTGACACTCCGGAAAGCTACGATTCAGGAGCTGCTCTCAGCTCGGCAAATTCGCAGCTGGCCTCATCTAACGAGCCACAACTCCCCGGCTTAGCAACGTCGTTCCTCGCCCAACCCGGAACTCTCCCTCTTCTCAGATATGGTCTTCAGTACAGAATTAGGGCAAGAGCTGTCGATCTCGGCGGAAATTCAATTTCACCCTCACCGAGCGACTTTTCAGCTGCTACTAGCGCATTTACGTTTTACAGGTTCAATCCAGTGCCGGGCCCGTTAGTCGTCCTTAGGGAAGAGATCAACCCGTCGCAGCCAACGAGCGGAGCACAAACGTCTCCTGGCGAGTCGCTCCGTGCCCTAATCATCAGGAGTAACTACGAGGAAAATGCCACAGTCTATAATCAGAACCTCGGTGCTTCGTCGGGTCAAAACTACAGTCCAACAACTGAAAGGATCATTGCTCCTCCCAGAGCGACCCAGCAGCTGGCAGAGCTTCACGGATTGTTTGACACAGTATCTTCCAGCGGGGTGATTACCGGAATGTATGGCGACTCCACCACTTACCAGGAAATCGCGACACGAGATTCCTGGAACTTTCAGCAGTACGCTGACGCCGCGCAGCTGACATATCCGCTTTATCCGAGCGATGACCAGGCCGTCAATTACATCCCCGATCCTCTCTCGCGGGGAGCGCGCCTTGTCTTTCTAGACAAAGATTTCCTGCCAATACCACAGCTTCCTGAGTTGTCGCTCTCGTTCTACCCGAACGGTGCGACGTGGCCGAATGCAAAGAGCTTCAAGATCAGACTAGCCCCATCTCAGAATTTGGGAGCATTTGCAACCGATTTTTCTAGATCGTTCGATGGGCAAGTATTGCAAATCTCTATTCCGCAAGGACAGGTTGTTTACGTGAACATTTCGTCATACTTGAATTCGGGTGATCTAAATGTTCTCGGATTCTGGAACTGGGTCAATCAAATGAATCCTCCTCCGACAGATCTGAGCCTGCTTCAAGGACTAGGAGAATTGGGACTGCTCTGGATGCTGACGCCATTCAGTCAGCTCGCAATGATTCATGCCGTCCAGCAACCACTGCTTCCTATGGACATGACGAATCCATTGATACCAGCTCAGGCCATAGCTCCATTCAGAGAAATTGGATGGACGTACACTGAGCTTGTCGGATCGGTTCCGGTTGATGGAAAGAGCACAGTCAAGGTCGACCTGTTAGCTTCCTGGCAGGAGCCAGTCGATCCACCAAACGCTAGTGGTTGGTCGTACCTGAACGCGACCGCGCATCCGTTCGAAATACATGTAAGGGAAGATGATTTGTTTGCGATATTCGGCCCAATCCAAGGCGCCACTATATCAAGTTCGGGCGTCACGCAGAGACACGAATTCGGAGACACAAAGTACAGGCATGTGGTCTATACAACCGTAGCAACTACCAGATTCATGGAAGATTTTCCTTCAAGCATAACAAACAATCCTGCAAACGTGACCCAATCCAGCCCCCCTTACCCACTAGATATCCTCAGCTCAGCACGCCCTGCAGCTCCAAAAGTTCTGTATGTTGTGCCTGCTTTCCAGTGGGCCAGGACAAATATCGCAAACAATGTGATGGATTCATCATCTCAATCGGCTCAGAGCTTGAGGAGCGGCGCTTGGATCCGAGTCTATATGGATCGCCC
>DATLTL010000216.1:0-4919 GCA_035533635.1 Nitrososphaerales archaeon | reverse complement strand
GGGCCGATTCCGTCTCCCTTCAGAACGGCGATTTTGTACTGGCGGCTCATGCCAGAAGCAGATCGCCGTATTTTTCGACGTAGGGCAACAGTCCACCCTCCTTCAAAATAGCTTCCATAGTCTTCGACATCCTCGGAAACTCGAGTTCTATACTCTTGGTTGTGTCTATTACTCTTGCATTGGAAAGGTCAAGCTCAAGAACATCTCCCTCGTCTATCCGGGTTGTGTCGCAGACTATAGCAGGCATTCCAATGTTAATTGCGTTCCTGTAGAATATCCTCGCAAAGGATTGCGCAAGAACTGCCCTGACTCCGCACATCTTGATGATGATTGGTGCTTGCTCGCGACTAGATCCCATACCAAAGTTCTTTCCCGCAACAACAAAATCCCCCTCCCTCACTTCCAAAGGAAAATCTTCTCTTGAGTCTTCCAGAGTGTGTTTCGCAAGTTCAGGCAGGTTTGACCTCAACCCAACGAATCTTCCAGGCGAAATCTCATCTGTGCTGATATTATCTTTGAATTTCCATGCTCGGCCTGACATTTTTTACTCACCTAGAGAAATTCCCTCGGATCTGCGACGTAACCGCGAATTGCTGTCGCAGCCGCAGTCGCAGGAGATCCAAGATAAGTCTGAGCCTTTGGATTCCCAGTTCTTCCGGGGAAGTTCCTGTTTGAGCTCGAGAAGATGACATCGTTGTCCGCAGGGATTCCGCCCAATGCACCGAAGCAAACTCCGCAACCAGCTGGCGTGACTATCGCCCCAGCGTTCATAAGAGTCTCGACTATTCCTTCCTTGATGCAACGAATGTATACTTTCTGCGATGATGGTGTTACAATTAGTTTGAGGCCCTTTGCTTTCTGCCTGTCCTTAAAGATCTTCGCTACAACTCTCATGTCTTCGATCCGCGTATTCGTGCAGCTTCCGATGAAGACTTCGTTGACTTTCACGTCTTTCACTTCAGATATCGGTTTTACGTTGTCTGGTGAGCTCGGCAACGCGACTTGAGGCTCCAGCTCGCTAGTGTTAAGAGTTATTTCAGATTCGTAGATCGCGTCTGAATCTGCCCTAATTTCTTTCCATTGATCTTCTCTGCCAAACTCCTTCAGATATTGTCTTGTCCTTTGATCAGATGCGATTATCCCGGTCTTCGCTCCTGCCTCGACAGCCATGTTTGTAAGAGTCAGCCTACCATACACATCCAGTTCATCTATCGCAGATCCTTCGAATTCGAGCGACTTATACGTAGCACCGTCGGCACCGAGCATGGAGAGAACCTTGAGAATGAGGTCTTTTGCAAAGACTCCCCTAGGACTATGACCTGTCAAATTGACCTTCATGGTTTCTGGAACACGTAGCCAAGTCTTTCGAAGTTTCATTGCAACTGCGATATCGGTTGCTCCCATGCCCGTCGCAAAGGCGCCAAGGCCGCCTGAAGTGCATGTGTGGGAATCAGTACCCACTATCAAATCACCTGGCGCTGAATAGTCCTCGGCCATCACTTGATGACAAATCCCATTTCCCGCGTCGGACAGAACCATGCCGTTGTTCATCGCATAGTTTCGAACCGTCGCTTGGTCATTGGATAGCTCCTTGGTTGGGCTCGGTACGGCGTGGTCGATAAAGAAAATTGTCTTATCTTTTGCAGTATCCATTGAACCTGCCTTTAATTTGTTCACTTGGTTGATCAACAAAGGACCTGCTGCATCGTGGCTGAAAGTGTAATCGACTTTAACTATCACGACTTCTCCGGCAGATACGCTACCCGCGCCTGTGTGTGACTGGATTATTTTTTCCGCTAGTGTCTTACCACTCATTTCTATTCACTCTTGCTCTTATTCCTCATCGCCACCAGTTCCTTTGTCGCATTTACAAGAACAGCGGTGCATGCAAATATTTCCTTGAAACTCACATGCTCGTCTGAAGTATGTGAGAGTTTCGCGTCTCCTGGACCATAGGTCACCGCGTCGATTCCGTACGCCAGAGCATACGTATTCATGTCTCCAGTTCCAGACTTGGTCACCATGGAAGGTTTTTCACTGGTTCTCAATATTGATCTGCTAAAAGCTCTCACAAGTGGCGAATCCAATTTGACGCGGTAGGGTTCTGTGGCATCACTTAGTTGAACAGAGATCTTGGCGTCTGGATTTGACGTTTGGCAAATCGCAACTACGTTGTTTATCTTCTTTAAAGCTTCAGCGTTGGAGAATCCCACCGGCACTCTAACGTCTATGGTCGCCCTAACCTTTCCTGGAATCACGTTGTGTGCCGCACCGCCGCTAATTTCTGTAAGAGATGCAGAGACCCGATCTGTCGAATCGCTATTGACCGCATCCAGTCCATGCTTAATCGAGTTGTACACATCAAACATGAGTTCCGCCGCATTGGTGGTGAGTTTTGGCGCGCTCGCATGAACCTCCGGAGTTACTACTTCAAGTCTTATTGTAACGTGTCCCCGATAACCAACTGTGATCCTCGAGACTCCTCCTGGTTCGCCAAAAATTGCGTAATCCGTTCTCACGTTATTCTTAATCAGCTCCGCCAATCCCACGCTCATTAACTCCTCACCAGTTACGGCTGCAAAGATGATCTTCGCCTTAGTCCCAGAATTGGCAAGATCCTCGAATGCGAAAAGCAGGCTAAGGAGTGCCCCCTTTGCATCACATGCGCCCCGACCGTATACCTCCCCGTTGTGATTCTTGACTGGAAGCTCTCCTGGGACAGTATCCATGTGACCGCAGAACAGAAGCGATGTTTTTCCCACTCCATATTCACAGAGCACGTTGCCAGCTGCGTCTATTTTCGGTTGATGCCCTTGCTCAGAGAGTTCGTCGCGGATTAGATCTGCTAAGACATTCTCACTTCCTGATGGTGAGTAAGTAGAAATAGTCTTAACTGCAAAATCGATCCGCCGGTTCTCCTGCGAACTGTCCATGGTTTCAACGTTCATGATAAGACAACTCCACTAGCTTTTCGCGGCCTCGATCATATAATCAACAATCATTCCAGGAACATCGACGCCACTCTGTGCCATCACATTCTTGAATTCAGTAGTGTTGTTAACTTCGTGAACAAGTAATCCATGTTCTTCCGATTCCATTAGATCGACACCATAGATTCCTCTCCCAAAAGGTCTAGATGCTTTGAGGCAGAGATCGTTCAATTCCTTGGTGATCTTGAGATTCTCAGACTTTCCGCCCCGAGCTGTGTTTGTCCTCCAATCACCGGTCGTAGATATTCTGTATATCGCTGCGACAGTGCGATCTCCAATTACTACTGCCCTAATATCTCTAGGAGGTCTGTTCACCTTCTCCTGAAGGTAGTAAGTATGATAAATTGGGTACATTTCTTCCCTATCCTCTATGACGCTCTTTGCGGCGTCGATATCGTTGAGCAGTGCTACAAGCCTGCCCCAGCTTCCTATGGTTGGCTTTAGTACAGCTGGGTATCCGAGCTCATTAAGGGCTTTCAAAGCAGAGTCTTGAGTGAACGCAATCTTTGTCCTAGGAGTCGGCACACCTCCCTTTACTAGTGACATTGTCATGAATAGTTTGTTTCCTGTGATCAATGCAGAATTCAGATCGTTGACGACTCTCGCGCCCTTCCCTTCCAGTATTGCAGTTAGGTGTAGGTTCCTAAAATACGATGCACATCTTTGAAGAACAACTCTACCGAATGTTTCTTGAACGTTCGAATCATCTAGAAGATCAAAATACAAGTCCTTCGAGTCGAAAATCTTCAGATCTACTCTATCGCTACGCTTCTTTGCCGCTTCGATGATTGCCTTTTCTTCTAGCCTAACTAGATCGTAAACCATTGATATTCGTTGGACCATTGAGTGAATTACTCGCCCCAGTCTTCGCCGACCGATTCGGCAGGCTTGATCGTCTTCTCACCCGTTTGTGAAATGTCCAATTCAAAGGAAGTTCCGCAGTCAGGACAAGTCACTATCTCCCCGTCAATTGCATCGTCTGGTATCTTTATCTCAGCCATGCATTCCAAACAGTTCATTTTCCTACCTTCAACTCTCCTTCAAAACCTAACTATCTTGAAGTTGTTGCACCGACTTTCTCTGACGCGCTGACGGCCTCAGCTTCCATCTTGTCTGTCAATCCCAATTCAAACAGGTCTCCTACGTGCAGGTTCTTCAGACCGTGAGCGAGCTTCTGACTAGTTTCCAGCGTTGGTTCTAACCCCAGCGCCTTCATTAGAAATGCGGCACCATTCTTTCCTGAGAGCTCGCCGAATACTACACGTCTGGAATTTCCAACGATCCTTGGTGGAATTATCTCGTATGCCTGAGGATTCTGGATGATTGCAGCAAGGTGCGTTCCAGCTTTGTGTGTATACGCGTTCTTCCCCACGAGAGGTTGGTTCGGTGAAACGAATGTATTCGTATAGTCGGTAATAAGATCTGAGAGCTCGCTGAGCATTTCGTATCTAAACTGCCGCCTGATCCCGTAAAGAAATCGCAAAGTCATGGTTGTCTCTGCCAGAGAAGCTATTCCTACTCTTTCACCCAGCCCGTTGATTGTGACGTGAATCTGTTCTGCGCCAGCCTCTACACCTGCAAGCGAATTAGCCAGCGCGAGCCCCAGATCATTATGACAATGCATGTCCAAAGGTACTTTGGTGACACTCTGTGCTAGCTCGACTAATCTCTTCATGCCCGACGGCAGCATTCCGCCAACTGTGTCAGGGATACTGATCCTGTCCGCGCCTGCTTTGGTCACTTCTGTGAGAAAGTGTTTCAGATAATCAGGGTTGGCCCTGCTCGCGTCCTCCAAAGTAAATCGGAGCTTCAACCCATAACTCTTTGCATATTCTATTGCCTTGATCGATCTACTTAGCGCCTCCTCTCGTGTGATATGCAATTTGTTGCGCAGATGAACGTCTGAGACCGAGTGGTACATTGCAATCC
>DATLTL010000215.1:0-2250 GCA_035533635.1 Nitrososphaerales archaeon | reverse complement strand
GTGAAAAATCACTTTGCGCCAACTCTCGCTCAAATTGAAGATTGTGTTGATTTCATGGAGAGAAACGTGCAGAAGGGCAACAAGGTCCTCGTACACTGCGCAGCTGGCAAGGGAAGGACCGGCACCATCCTTGCTGCATATGTTTGCAAGCGAGACAACATCATGGCGGAACAGGCGATTGAGCATATCAGGGCAAAGAGGCCCGGATCTGTTGAAAGAGATCCAAAGACCGGCCAGGAAGATGCCGTCAAGGATTTTCGGAAGCTCCTGTACGAAAAGTCAAAAACTGAATAGAGAATTCAAGTGAGACCACGCTTCAAACTGCTCGTCTATTGTACTGAACCAAGCAGTTTTTCTGAGATTCCGGTTATCGCGAAGTACCTGTTCAACCCAAACTCGTCGATTATTTTCCTTGCTCTTGACTTTGCGTCGCGCTCCTCGGACTCTCCAACATTCCAGTACTGAAAGATCAACGACTCTTCGCTGGAGTTGTGCGATTCAACGGTGCTCATGTAGAGCAAGATTCGCTTCCTCAGCGTTTCGATGTCTCCCTGTGCGGTTCGAGCCTTGATCTGATCTCCTATTGTGACGATCAGTTTGTGATCTGCTTCCAACCGCGGAAGAACCTGTTCCAGCTTTTCGTTTCCAGATTCTCTCAGTTTCGGGAATATCACTTCGTCCTCAACCCTGGCGTGGCACTTTCTTACGAATTCCTCTACTTCGTATATCGAGTCGGAATTTACTTCTCTGGCTAAGCGGAAATGCAGTCGCAACGCGGCGTGCTCCATCATCAACAACTCGACGCTGTTCATCCCTGACCAATGATTTGATTCTTCTTGCTCCATTTTAACTTAAATGATGGCGCCATTTTCTCAAATCATCTTTGATATGTGGCAGCAACTTTTCGGAAAACTCGATTGTTGAGACTGCGGCGGCAAAATTCCGGAAACATCTATTGAAATCCGGGAAAACTAGTAAAATTAGCTTTGAATGGCTTGTTCATTATGAAACTGCAATGGTTTGGCCGGTTCAATTGTTTCTGAGCTGTTCTCTTTGCGAACCTTTTGAAACGAATTGTTCGATCTGTTCTGGGCTTGAATCTGGCTCTGAATTGGAGACCATTGGAAGTAGACATCTACTGTACCCCCTCCCCCGGGGGGTCTCACATTGATTTCAATGGGTTCGTGCATGAAAACAATTGATTCCATGCATTTCATGTATGAGCTGTCACGGGTTGATCGCGCTTATAACCGACCTGTAAATTGACTGATTGATTGACTCTAGATTTATCTACCAGTGTTCACGCGCTTCTGCGAATCAAGTCGCTAATACTCGGCTAATGCCCTGAACGACTGTTTCGGCCCCCACTTCAGATCCGGATAGTGCCGCATCTTCCATGCTCGCAGTATTTCAAAAAGCCATGTAGTGCTACATGAAGGGAATTGGTGCTCTCGCACAGCACTTGTTGTTCTCTACATTCCGCCCATGCCTTCCATTCCGCCCGGCGGTGGTCCGCGCGGTGTGGAGGCTTTGCTTCCAGCTATGACGTCATCTATTCTTAGTATCATGCATGAGCACTCCGTTGCCGATTTGATCATCTGTTCCTTGACCGAGACTGGTTCGACTACGTCTTTCTTGAACAGGTCTGCTACTCCGCTTGCCAAGACGTTAACGCCAAACCAGGTGTTATTCTGGTCTGCGTGCTTCTCCCTGAGTTCTACGCGGATGTCCAGCGGGTCAAAGCCGGCGTTTTCAGCTAGAGTAATTGGAATTGATTCCAATGCCTCGGCGAATTTCTCTGCCGCGAGCTGTTCTCTTCCTTGCAGAGTGCTTGCCCATTTCATCAGCCGGTAAGACAATTCTTCTTCGACGGCGCCGCCTCCACCAACGATTCCTGGTTTCTCCAAGACATCTTTGATTACCATGACTGCATCGTGGACGTCTCGTTCTGCTTCGTCAATGACTCTCTGGCTTCCTCCTCGGATGAGAATCGTTACTGCCTTCGGATTCTTGCAGTCTTCCACGTACGTCCATTTGTCGTCTTCGATCTTTCTTTCTTCGACCAATCCAGCTTGTCCCAGATCTTTCTTGGTTAGACTATCAAGACCTGTCACGATGGTTGCTCCGGTTGCTCTTGCGAGTTTCGTCATGTCAGATTCCTTTACTCGTCGAACTGATAGAACTCCCGCCTTTGCAAGATAATGTTGTGCCATATCGTCTATTCCCTTCTGGCAAACCAACACATTAGCG
>DATLTL010000214.1:0-5468 GCA_035533635.1 Nitrososphaerales archaeon | reverse complement strand
TCCTCTGGCTACGTAGTTACCGCGGAAGAGCACAATATCTACGGCGGAATGGGTGGTGCCGTCGCTGAAGTTCTCGGCGAAGAAAGACCAACTCCGATGCGTCGCGTAGGAACAAAGGACACCTTCGGAGAATCTGGAGAGGACAAGGATCTGATGATCAAGTACGGCTTGACTGCAAATGAGATAGTAAAGAAAGTGCTCGAAGTCAGAACATCACTGAAAAGATAAATTATCTGGAGTTTGACAGTTTGAAAATATTTCTCGATACCGCAAATCTCGAACAAATAAAAAAGTACAACGACCTCGGGCTTGTCGATGGAATTACCACAAATCCGACTCTCCTCTCTAAGGAAAATTCAGATCCTCAAGAAATCATGGCTGAAATTGTTAGGACGGTCAAGGGGCCCGTAAGCCTTGAAGTAATCAGCACGAATTATGATGGTATGATGGAAGAAGGTCGCGCACTCTCCAAGTACGGCAAGAATGTCGTCGTAAAGATTCCAATGGCCGCCGACGGCCTCAAGGCCGTCAAACAGCTTTCAAGTGAAGGAATTAGAACGAATGTCACATTGATCTTCTCTCCTAATCAAGCTCTTCTTGCCGCAAAAGCTGGCGCAAGTTACGTGAGCCCATTCATAGGACGATTGGACGATATAGGAGAAGTGGGCATGGACGTAATCCGAGACCTTGTTCAGATTTTCAAGAACTATACGTACCACACGGAAATCCTGGTCGCGAGCGTCAGGCATCCGCTTCACGTTATAGACGCGGCCAAGCTGGGCGCTCACGTGGTAACCCTTCCACCAGACGTTCTAGGAAAGATGATCAATCATCCACTCACTGACATCGGGCTCGCAAAGTTTCTGGACGACTGGAAGAAGACAAAACAATCCAACCCAAAGATCGCACTGACGCGTTAGTGCAGAAAACAAGCGTGAAATATTGTGAATGAGTACTGCGAGAGGTGCAAGGTAATCCGCCCGTTTGTGTTGAGGCGAAGCAACGAAGGAACTATTTGGGAGTGCGAGGCGTGCCATTTTGTGATACGCGATCTAGCAAAGTACAAGTCTCATTACAGCGGGCTCCCGGTTGATGAAACGAGAGCCAAGCAACCGAAAATTCTCTAGTCTATCTTTTGTTCAGGAGCAGGAATAAGCTCCAGAGCATCATTGAGGTAGTTGTCCAGATTGTATATTCTGTGATACTTGTCCGCTTTGTTCTCAATAGAGTAATCAGCAGCAGTCCTTATCGGACCTACCTTTTCAACGCACTCATGCTGAATCTCCTCACCGACGTGCAAATTGAACAAATCGAATTTTGGTTGTTCTTCGGCGCGGCAAACGAAGAGGACCCATCTTGTCTCTGTGCCATCTAGCACCGGGAATCCGGCTTCAGCGGAAAGATTTTCGAGACCTTGAACTCGGAGTTCGGTTGCCTTTACATGACAAATTGAGCATCGCCAAAAATCGACTACACCAACAGCTTCTGTTCCCCGGAACAGGTTTACAGCTGCGTAGTAGCTAAATTGGTGCTCGTGTGGCTTTGAAGGAATTGGTTGTGACATTCCGGTTCGCCCAACTCTGTCTCAGGCGGTCTCCATAAGTTTTGCGAATTTCATTTTGTAAAGATCAAATGCATCCTTATTCTCTAGGCAACTTTGGCAGATTGTAGCGTCAGGCGACGAATCTTCATCAAGAGCATTGTCGCAGATAAAACACGATCTTGAAAGATCAACCTCAACCCCGAGTGCATTGGAGAGTACTGCAATAGCTCTGGGAATGTTCGTTGCCGAGGTGAACTGAAATCCAAATTTTGTGTCGTATTTCACTTTGGCTTTCATAAGATCAGAAAAAACATCTCTCCCAAGTTGAGGGAGCCGGAACCACTTGTTAAGAGCAATTCTCATAACCAGAAATCACTTTTTGATCGCGAGCTTCATCAGCACGCGCCTTTCACTATCTTCGAATTCATTTTCCTTCAAGAATTCATCTAGTGACTCTGGACGGTTCTTGAAGTATGCGGCTAAATACGGCAAGTAAATGCATGACAGATCACTTTTACCTACATGAAATTTCTCAGAGAGTGATTCCGTCATTGTTCGTATGACGCGGCCGTCATTCCAGATTGCCAGTCGTAGGTTCCAAGGAATGCTAGAGTCAGAACGCAGGATATTCTTTCCGAGAATCGCAAGAGCCAGGTATCTGTCCAGGTATCTCAATAGCCTCCACGATTGTTCCCGATTTATTTTGCCCAAAAGCATGTCTGCGATCGCGACAAGGTCCAGAGATTCCGATTTCAACTCCACCGAGAGATTCTTGGCAGAAACAATTGAATCGAATATCGCTCTAATTTTATCATAGGGACTAGAGTCGTACTGACGCATGAGAATGAGTGCTTGGTCCAGATCCTGTGCCTGAAATATCGCATCGAGTGCCGAAGAATCACTCATGAATTGGTGGTCAGTTTTTCCGCCGACGATCTTTTGCCCGGATAGAGTTTGAATAGCATTCAGAGCCTGGCGCACGTCTCCACGGCTGTTCTTAGCTACGAGTTGGAGCGTCTCATCGGTGACCCGAAGGCCCTCATTCTGACAGACGTGCCTAAGGTAAATCAGAAGCAGATCCGAGCCCACCGGCTTGAACCTCAGGACCTGAGATTTTTGCTCAATTTTCTTGATCTTCTGAGTATCCTCGAGGTTTGCGGCCATCGCGAGCGGAATAGTCGAGTTCTCGATGAAATCGAGAACATAATCCATTCCTGCGTAGTCAGATCTGCCGAGCAAGCCATCAATTTCGTCAAGGAAGACCATCAACTGCTCACCTCCAAAGACCGATGCATTTTCGAGAGTCGGAGATAGTGCTTCTCTCAATCTGTCTCTTGTCCGTACGTCGCTCGCGTTATACTCTATGACAGTGTAACCAAACTCCCTTGCAACCGCATAAACAGAGGTTGATTTGCCTACGCCGGGCGGCCCAGAAAGGAGAATTGGTTTTGCGCCGATCTTCCAATGCTTCAGCCACTTTACGAGATCCAGTCTGGCCTGTTCGTTTCCTATCAGCAGTCCTATTTTGGTTGGTCTCACTCGCTCGGAAAGCACTACAAAAACCTCAAACTGCGAGCCCCGAGATCAAATATGCGACGAGACCAAACATCATTCCCCCCAGAGCAATTGTCTTGAGCTTCAAGGCATCCTTTTCGTTTCTCAAAGACATCACGCGATAAGCAAGGTAGACGAAAATTGCATCCGTTATTGTGATCAATGCGAGATAGACAGGCAACGCCCTTCCGAGTAAACCAAACACGACTGGAAACGCACTTGATACTACTGCAATGAGAAAGAAGGCCGAAGATAGAATGCGCGCTGAGCGAATCCCGTAAGATATCGCAACAGTTCTAATTTTTCTCAGTTTGTCTCCTTCGACATCAGCAACTCCTTTCAAAACTTCCCTTCCCATTCCTGCCAAGAATGAAGTTAGGGCAAGCAGATAGCCCAAGTTTATCGAATAGTTTCCGAGAGCGACAGACCCGTAGATGTACGGAATCGCAAGAGACAAAGCAACGAGAGAATTCCCGAATATTCCCATCGCTTTCCCTCGATAGTTGTAGAACCAGCCAATCAGAGCAAATATTCCAGCAATTACAAACGTAACAACTCCAAGTCTTATGGAAACAAGTAAGCCGAGAACAAGCAGCACCCCGCAGAAAATCTTCGCTTGATTGATTGAGACTGATTGACTCGGCAGCGGTCGCGTCGGTTGATTAACCCTATCGACTTCCAGATCGTAGATGTCGTTAGAGACCATCGAGAAAGATGAGATGAAGAATCCAGTTAGAAACCCCAGAAGTGCTGTGAAAGTGAAAATGGTTTGGTAGTTGTTCGAAGTGACTGCCATACCAACTATTACAGCAAAACCAACCATGACCGAATTTGCCGGTCTTACCATCGAAAGGAGGGGTGAAACACCTCTCTTCTGGATCTGCTGAGTCATGGCGTTTCTGGATTTACGCTCTGATTTGTTTTGGGCTGACCTTTGGAGGAAGTTTCCGTTTTGGCACCTGTTTCCCGAATTGCTTTTCCGCTTCCTCGATATCCTTGTGCGTGTCAATTGACCGCCAATTAACGTTGACGTACTTTGTAACTTTCAATCTGCCTTCCTTTGCGAGTTTGGGCATCGTGGTCGCCTCGATGTTTCCGTTTTCTGGAAGAACATCCAAGATATCAGTTGAAAGACAATAAACACCTGCATTGATCCAATAATCCTGCAAGATCGGTTTTTCTCTGAAACCTCTTGCGAATCCCTTCTCAATCTCTATTATTCCATAAGGGCTGCTCAATGGAACGGAAGCGATCGACCCCATTATATTCGGAGTCAAATCCTCCACTAGCTTCCACGGGTCTAGATCCGTCAAGATGTCACCGTTCAGAGCCAGAAAACTTGTACCAGACAATAGCGATTCGGCATTCTTCAATGCGCCGCCCGTTCCAAGCGGTTCTTCTTCGACCGAATAACCTACCTTCACACCAAATTTTTTGCCGCTGCCAATGTAATTCACTACAATATCATGAAGGTAACCAACGCAAATTATGATCTCATTTATGTCGTGCTTGTGTAACCAATCAATCTGCCATTCGAGGATCGGGACGCCAGAAACCTCAATCATGGGCTTCGGTCTGTCGTTTGTCAACGGCTTGAGCCTCTTTCCGTAACCGCCCGCCAAAATGACTGCTTTCATGCTCGCATCGATGACTCGTTAATTGCAAATATAAGTAATGATTCATCATTGTTAGAGCGGTTTTATGGGTCGCCACTTTGCGACCTTGTAGTAGATCACTTCCCCACGCCTCTCAACTACGGCGACGACAGCTTCCTTGCCCATCGTTGACATCTCATCGACATGTTTCTTCAGTTCTGCTACGCTCATGGTTTTTCCTTCATTCAACCCGAACACGATATATTTTGCAGCTTTTGTTCCGTAGTCACCCCTTTCATAGACTCGAAAGTCGATTGGAAAGCCGAAACCTTCACGGACTACATAGCCCCTGCTTCTGAGATCTCTGAAAATGAGAAATCTTGTCCACGCATTTGCGTCGCGTGTCAGTGCAAAATTAACATATTCCGTGAATACAAGTTTCTTCTTGTTCTTGGTTAGGGCAAGCTTACCGTTGTACATGAGGTACAACACCTCGTAATCTTTGAGGTAATACTCCTGCTTTTCTCTGACGCCGAACCCTTTGGATTCTAGAAGCTTCGCTTCATCGCCTTTAACAAGAGAGACGTGATCCAGTTTCTTCGAGAAGACGGCATCCATCACCTGCTGCAGATCCTGGTCTCTCCCCATCCTTTCTCGTTCTCGGAAACCCTCCACCTCAGAATTATTCTTCGGAGAGGTTTGTTCTGAATTCAAACTAGAGCTATCCACGCGAAACAGTTTTGCAAAAAGTTTTGCCGGAATCTGGTTTATAAACC
>DATLTL010000213.1:0-2449 GCA_035533635.1 Nitrososphaerales archaeon | reverse complement strand
TGAAAAGGCAAAACGGTACCCTGCATTTTCTAGGCCTGCTTTCAGACGGTGGCGTGCACAGTCACATTGATCATCTATTTTCACTTTTGAAAATAGCGAAAGAAAACGGGGTCAAGAAAATCGTCGTTCATCCATTTTTGGATGGAAGGGACACTCCGCCCCAAAGCGGTTTGAGCTATGTCGAGAATCTAAGAGTTTTCCTAGATAAAATTGGAAACGCGTCAATAGGAATGCTTGGCGGAAGATACTATGCGATGGATCGAGACAATAGATGGGACAGGACGAAGCTCGCGTACGATGCAATAGTCTTTGGTAAAGGGGAACAATTCGATGATCCGATAGCTGCAATCAGGAAATCTTACGAAAAGGGAATCAATGACGAATTTCTCCTTCCTGTTGTCAATAGATCATATCGCGGTGTGAAGAAGGGAGATTTGATCTTTTTCTTCAACTTCCGGCCTGACAGAGCAAGGCAATTGACAAAAGCTCTTTCGCTGAGCACCAGGGAATTCGGGAATTCTTTTGATCGGACAGAATCCGAACGACCAAAGAGCGTTGATATTATCACCATGACCGTTTACGATCAAAAGCTCAAACATGTCAAGGCACTTCTCAGGCAGGAGCACGTGCGTGATACACTTGGCAATATCGTAGAGAAAAATCGAATACGCCAGATCCACATAGCCGAAACTGAGAAGTACGCCCACGTCACCTATTTTTTTAATGGGCTCGTAGAAAAACCAAGAAAGTTTGAAGATAGAATAATGATACCGTCATTGAAAGTTGGGACTTACGACTTGCGTCCCGAGATGAGTGCACGCGAAATTGCGTCTGAAGCAGTTAAGGCGATCAATTCTGAAAAATACGGTTTTATCCTAGTAAACTTTGCAAACGCGGACATGGTTGGCCATTCTGGAAAAGTTCTTCCAACAGTCAAAGCGGTAGAAACAGTCGACGAGTGCTTAGGATTGTTAGTGCATGAGTGGAGGAAGAAGGCAAGCAAACTTACGATGATCATAACAGCAGACCACGGAAACGCAGAAAAAATGCTCGACGCGGAAAGTAGACAACCGCACACAGCGCACACATCTAACTTGGTACCTTTGATAATCGCCTCTGCAAAATGGGCAGTGATCAAGAAAGTTAAGAATCTGGGGTTGGTCGATATTGCACCATCTGTTTTGAAAATCTTGGAGATTACTCAACCTAAAGCTATGACCGGAAGGCCGTTCGTAGAAAGAATCTGATTGATTCTGACCGCCTCAATCAATTCTTAATACTTTTGCGCTGACTCGATCAGGTCTAAATCTATTTACTTGGCCCAGTTTAGCTTAGCTAATAATTTGTCATTATGAACAAAAACCGTTTATCGATTGTAGAATGAACAAGGAATCCATACGGATTATACTGATTTGACATATATATTCAGTATCCATTTGAGGAAACTGCCATGTCAGTCAGAAGATCACCTATAATCGAGCCAGAGTGGAGGACGGCTCCGATAATTGAACCCGAGTGGGAATCAGCTGGAGCCTTGGGTAGAGTATCGGTGTCGGAATTCGGATCTCGAAGTCCTGCGCTAGAAACTCTCTGGTAAAAAACAATGTATCTGCCGAGGCGAACTTGTTCTCCCCGGCAGAACACAACTTTTTGCTTATGATTAGTTCTTCACGCGGAGTAGTCTCGCCACAGCATTGGGATGTTCCGAGAGAAATGTGCTTTCCACACCTGTCAGAACTACCATGACTCGAACCCTTCCCTGAAGTGAAGCGTCTACTCTAGCTCCCCAGACTACGCGAGCTTTGGGCGGAAGCGACTTGGTGACCATTTCACCAGCTTGAGTCACTTCGTCGAGAGTGATATCCTCACCACCAGTGACGTGAATCAGGACGCCGAAGGCCTTTGTCGTATCCTTTATGTCCAGAAGCTGTGCATCCAGAGCTGACTGCACTGCTCTTTCGATCCTGTCCTCGCCATCTGCCTCTCCAACTCCCATGGCAGCGATGCCACGCTTTTCCATAATAGCGCGTATGTCTGCGAAATCGATGTTGATTAGACTTGCAGTAGTAATTGTCTCGGTGATTCCTTTGACAAATTCCCCGACTAGTTCGTTGGCAACTCCGAGGGCTTCTTTGAGTGGAAGGTCACCAGCAACCTTTGCGAGTTTTGTGTTATCCAATACTACGACCGTGTCGCATTGTGACTTTAGTTTCTCCAGACCAACTCTTGCGTTGTTGTAGCGGAAGCGTTCAACCGCAAACGGTAGAGTCACTACTCCGATCATTAGGGCGCCAGTGGGCTTCAATGCGTTTGCAATAACCCATGAGGCACCTGTTCCAGTTCCTCCACCAAGGCCAGTTGCAACGTAGATTATGTTAGATCCAACCGCGTCACGCTTTATCTGCTCCAGTGATTCTCTCGCGGCCTGTTCTCCACGTTGTGGATATCC
>DATLTL010000212.1:0-3052 GCA_035533635.1 Nitrososphaerales archaeon | reverse complement strand
ACCAATAGATACGAACGCCATGATGGCAACGAAAATCTTCGACCAAAAGTTCGGTGGGGCATTTGGGGGACCTTGAGCGGTCGCTACCATCGACATGAAATAAAACGAATCGATCCACGCCCATCCAGTAAGGAGCTTCGTGCCGATGACACCCACTGTCATCACTACGAGTATGGCTAAGACAGCCACTAGGGTACGTTTGCTTATTGGAGAAAGAGGGTGGTTCAAGATGCTCGCTGTCAAGATAGACACTCATCTTACAAGTTCATTTTGGGGAAATATAAGTATCGATTTTGTTGTATTTAGGGCATGGTTGCATACTTTGATTGCTGCCCAAACCAAACCGGCCTTAATTGAAGCATTTATACAAGAGTCGGACATATTTCTTTCATGGGCAAAACGAGTGAACTTATTGGGGTAGCGACTTTAGGCGGGGGCTGCTTCTGGTGCCTAGAAGCAATATTCTCTGAACTGAAGGGTGTTACAAAGGCTGAATCTGGTTACTCGGGTGGAAGCGTCACAAATCCCTCCTATGAAGATGTGTGCACAGATGAAACTGGGCACGCTGAAGTTGTTCAAATTACTTTTGACCCAAAAATTGTTTCCTACAGAGAAATTCTACAGGTCTTCTTTTCGATTCACGATCCAACAACTTTGAACAGGCAGGGTGCAGATGTTGGAACACAATACCGTTCAGTGATCTTCTATCACGACGACCTGCAGAAGGAAATCGCCGAAGAGGTATTCAATGAAATAACCAAGAGCAAAATCTGGGAAAAACCCATTGTCACGCAACTAGTTCCACTGGAGAAATTTTACAAGGCCGAATCATATCATCAAAGCTATTTCAAGAACAACCCGGGTCAGGGATACTGCCAGATTGTGGTTGCACCAAAAGTCGCGAAATTCCGAAAGCAATATTTTGATCGGCTAAGAAAATAACTTCCCAAGGATGATTTTAGTGAAGAATGCAAAGCTCGCGCAATCCATACTATCGGGTCGACTCTATTTCTTGGCCTTCGCTATCTCCGGTCTTTTCGGTTTTTGTTAGCGGGACCTCGGACAGCAAACCGAGCAGCGATATTTCACTTGCGAGATCCTCGATCATCTTGTTCGGAATCGAGTTCTTGATAGTGCTTTCGAGCTCTATAGCCCGTCTCTCGGCATCGAAGTAGATCTGTTTCGGCACCATATCTGCAATCCGATTCAACAGATCGTCATAGTGTGCCTTTGGAACAGAATTGAGAAGCTCCGCCTTAACACGCTCATATTCGATTTTCGGAACCGAATTGTAGAATTCCGATTGTAGCGCGTCATAATCGGCACGTGGAACCATTTCTGAAATCTTCTGTTCCGTATCCTTATTCCTTCTTTCCAGGGTCGCAATGCGATCTTCAACCTCCTTCGTCATCGCTGAGATCTTGTCACGCAGGATTTTATTCTCTGACAAGACTCTTTGGTAAACGTCTTGTGATATACCATTGTCAACAGGAATGTTTGTGAACATTCTAGGAGGTTGTTCGCTTGGAATCATGGATTGCATCTGTGATCTGTGCTGCTGCGGGAGACCTTTCGGGGCAGTGCCAATGGATTCTTCCTCATTTCTTTGAAACGGTTTCAACATTTTTCTCAAAGGATTTAGCTTGTTTTGTACATTTTCGCTATTCTGAGGGCCATCGAGCGATTCTCGCTGGCTATCAACATTATTTCTTGATCCAGGATCTCGCTGGTCTTTTGGGACCAAAGCTCTTGTCCTGCTTTGGTATGCCTCTGCTTGACGAATGTACTGGAGCCATGTATTGTGATCCTGAGCTTCCGCAGCTAACACCAGGAAAACATCTACGAGCTTCAAGTAGTGTTTTATCGCTTCGTCATGTTTTCCACTTTTTTCCTCTCCTTCTGCTTGCTCAGTGAGAACTACAGCGTATTGCTGAAGCTTCTTGTTCTTCTCTGCGTCCATAGTCGCCACTGGTAATAGTTGAAAAACTAGAACCAAAGGTTAAAGGAAACAGTCAACATAATTCGTTAAGAGAGTTAAAAGGTTCCAACTCCAAATTACACTATCTCAAAGACGTTACAGAATGACATTGAGGATGGAAATGAGACTAGTAGATACTACTTCACAATTATGTACCCGTTCATGTAACCCGCGATTCCCATACCTGGACCGCATGGTGTCAAGCAATTGTACATGTAGACTCCTGGAGTTGAGAAAGTGAGCCCGAAACTCACGATGGTGTCCGGCGGGATTGGAACGTTGACACCCAACTTTGATATCGTGAATGTGTGCCCCATTTGCATCGTTGTCACAGACTGCCCAACTTTGTACTGTGAGGAAATTACGCCACTGGCGGTATCATTATACACTGTAAATGGAGTTGCGACGGGGCCGCTGAAGTTTTGGAGCACTGCGGTGTCGATTGATGTCAGAACAAATGTAACTAGCGTGCCAGACGAAACCGTAATGTTGTTGTCATTCGTACCTGGCGCCGTCGTGTTTGAACCAGGAGTAGGGACTGCACCGTTTAAATTCGCGGAAAGTACAAATGCGTCATAACCTGATCCACCATAGTCTGGAACAATGTCCAAATTGACCACGTTTGACTGTGTACTAGAAGTCACAGTAATAGTGGACCCTGGAGTAACTGTTAAACTCTCGATGTAAAATCCGAGTAATCCGCTAACCACGATAGCTGCAGCTATAAGCATTGCGATACCCGCAAATTCTTTGTCTCTGGGCAATACCAAATACTACTAGATGGTACCTAGTATATTTGTCGTATAAAGTCTGGGGAAAGCTTATTCAAATACTATTTGTATAAGCTAGTTTAAATATTATAAGAGGTCGAAAATTTCGATTTGCTCGAACAAAGACGCTTGCAGAAACTAGGATATTCAACTTTGATGGTCTCTCTCCCGCGAGATTGGGTTACCCAGATGAATTTGAAGCGAGGCGATACCGTAAACATAACATCAGATGACCAAGGAAGGCTCCTCGTTCATCCCTCTCTCAAAATACTCAAGACAAAATCCAGATGTATCATCCATGCGG
>DATLTL010000211.1:0-2505 GCA_035533635.1 Nitrososphaerales archaeon | reverse complement strand
GTTCCGCGGCAGCCAAACCCCCAGAGGAAAGAACAACACCAAGAGAATTCCCATTCATCTCTGCCTTCTTCTTTCTCGCCCTACTCTTCATTAATTAAGAGTACTAAACCTGTCTCAGAGATGTTGGCACGGAGGGGGTAGGAATCTCTCACCCTCAAGAACCTTCATCAATATGTTCTTGTAGTTCTCCTTATCCCCCTCCAACGCCTTTAGCGGTCCGTCCTCGAAAGAGTCCAGGTCGAACTGATATGGTGTCATTCGAGAGAGCAGATTGCGCCCGATCAGATTTCCTAGTTCCGCCGAAGGAGGCACGCCGTCTTCCTTGAAAGTCTTCCACAGGATGAGAGGCCAGAGCACGCTCTTGCCATAGAAATCCAAAAAGAGTTGGTTCTTTGCTTGTTCGTATTGGCGTTCCCACATTTTGAGAACGTAAGCGGAGGGGGCTTGTCGAAGTGAATCAGCAAGAACAGTGAAAACGCCCGTCTGCCTGACCTCGTCCTTCGATTTGATAAAAATGTACGATGGATCATATAAATCAGGATGAGTTTTTAGTAGATCTGCAACCTCAGCGACGGGACCGGCTGTAAAAATGAATACGGGGGCGAAGCGTACCTGTTTGAGGCTTTTTAGAAACTCTATTACTCGCCGAGCATTCTCCTTTTTCAGACCCGCAGGAATGGCCGTCGTACCAACACCCAGTGCGTCTCCAAGCGGAGCGGCGTAAAGATACCAATCCACCACAAAGAATGATGCTGACCTAAAGTTAGCCAGTTTTGCGGCGTTCGGGATGTCTGCCAGTCCAATAACAGAGCAGCCTCCGTCCTCGATCTGTGCCTGGATTGCTCGAATAGCAGAGTTTTGGTCACCGATTTCGTCGTCGATCAGAACCGCGATGCCGTGAAACAGGCTAGGGTCAGGCATTTGTACTAGGCCTTTCCAAACGAAACTACAAAGTTAGCTCCCTGCAGGAGCTTGTGCCGTTTGAGATCGGCCAAATCAATGGAATACTCGTGTCGTTCCAATAATTGACGGGCGATATAGAGACCTAGTCCTCGACCTTCTTCGCCTCGCCCGGAGTAGAAGGGTTCAAAGATAAAGGGGGCGTCGTCAGGCTTAATTCCTGGGCCGTTGTCGGAGAAGATCATTACGCTTTCGCCGCCGTCCAGGAGAACTTCAATTCGTTTCTTTCCCGACCGCTTTCCATGGAGCCAATAAACAGAATTATCGAAGAGATTCAGGAGAAGCTGCAGCAGAACCGCGTCAGTAGTTTTGGCAATGAGCGGGGGTCCCTTCTCGACTACGTTGAACTCGATACCATCTCGCGACAGCGATGAAGAGAACAATCGATGCACCTTACCCAAGACTTCGCTTACCTTTATGTCCTTTCGACGCTGCTTTGTGGACTTAAACAAGAGCTGAACGTCTTTAAGCTGTGTTTCGATGAACGACAGCATGCCACGAAGCGTGTTGAGATCGCGGTTTATTAGGTCCTTGCTGAGTTCGCCCGGTCGCTGTGTTTCGCGGATTAGACTGTCGAGCGCGATCAGTGCCCGACTCATAACAGCCATGATGTCATGAGAAGCAGTCTCGACGGACAGGCCCACACCCGCTAAATGTTCAGTCGTCTCTGCTCGTTGAATTAAGTAGTTGCGCTCGATGTTGTAAAGCTTGGAAGCGGATGCCAACGCATCCTGTGCGGGCTTGTTGCCAACGACCTTCTGTCCGATCTCCTCAAAGGCTTGCCTGACTTGGTCGCCTTTAAAAATCTTAATGTCCTGCTTTTGTTTGTCTTCGAGGTCCTGCCGGTACTGCGCATATGGTTTTTTGCGAACCCAAGCGAGGAAGATTTGTATGAGTGTGACGAAATCATGAGTTGGGTTACCGGCATCGATGAGGCCTTCGCGGCTCGTCTTGTCAATAAGTCGCGGATTGCCTTTTTGGGTGATGTTAACGAAGCCGACAACTTGATCGTTACTTAAAAACCAGCCAGCTGCGATGGTTCCACGGTAAGCGTCGATCTGGAGCCAATCGTCATCGGGATCGCCATAGGGGTACACTCGGATGTTGTCCCGATAGAGATAAATCCGGTGGTCCTTTATTATTTTCCGATCTTCGCTATCGAGTTGGTGTTTTCCCTTGGCGTCCTTGCTAAAATCAAAGACATAGAACCCGAATGAAAATGAACCGCACTTGGTCCCTCTGTTGGCAAGAATTTCTGCGTCTTCGCCGAAATAATCTCGAAAGATCTTTAATCCGGTGATCTCAGTATCATCAAGACTAAGGGTCTTAACTTTATTGTTGAGAAGAAATCGAAATTCCCTGGTGGTTTCATCGTACCGACCTTTCTCGATACGGAATACGGAGTGAAATTGTCCCGGGTTTAGTTGAAAGCGGCGGCTCTCGACTTTCCGCACGTTACGCCACCTGCTCCTGTTGAGTCAACGACGGATTCAGTTTGCGCTGCAAAATTTCCAGTTCCCGATAGCCTTTTACCTTGTGGAATTT
>DATLTL010000210.1:0-4339 GCA_035533635.1 Nitrososphaerales archaeon | reverse complement strand
ATTTGAAGAAGATATCAAAAGTCTAAAGCGCAACATGCTTAATTTTGGAATGGATTTGTCCCAGCTCGAAGCCCAGAAGAAATTGAAACTGATAGATTTGGATGTATTGGAGGGACGAGGATTGAGCTCAAACATTCAGGTTCTGCTCGAAGCCTTGGATGAAATCAAAGGAAGGAGATTGGTCGTTGACTCACTCACAGCCTTTCTGGCCGGTACAGGAGAGAAATTTGATTACACATTCATGATGCATCTGATCTACAAGACTTTGAAGAGAGAGGGGATTACGACACTCATGACAGCCTCTCGGCAGAATTCTAACGTATCAGAGACCGGTGTTGAAGAATTTGTTGCGGACGGAATATTTCAGCTTGAGAGCTACGTTAGTGAAGCGATGGAGATGAAAACAAGATTCCTCGTTAAGAAACTCAGGGGCACAGAGCACGACAGAAAATATCATAGTATCGCATTCACTCCCAACGGCCTCTCAATATTGGCCTTCTCCGGCTAATTCATAGAACGCTAAACACAGATTTCTTGCCGTTTTCCATAACTTTGGGAAGAAGCGTCTTCCAAAAGTGGCTTGGAAGGCTAAATCATCCTTCTATCATCTCACGATATACTCGAAGAGGATAGGAAGTAGAAATTCAAATTGGAAGCAACATCTCTAGTATCTGGACAGCGGGCACAGACGCAACAACTTAACAGAAGGTCTCGTATGGAAACATACTGCGACATCATCAAAGCAATCGGAGGGGGCGCCGAGAAACCGACGCACATTATGTACCGAGCAAACTTGTCATGGACAGTAATGCAAGGATACATAAGGGCGCTTGAAGGCCAGGGATTGGTTCAGGCCCAAGATGAGGAGGGCAAGAGACTGTACCAACTCACAGAAAGAGGGTTTGGTCTGCTAAAGCAGTACCTATCCATCAAAGAAGATTTGCGATTATCTCCAGAAGAGAACACATATCTTTAGGGAAAGTAGCCTCCGTGAGGAGGCGATCCTATCCTCTATTCTTTGGGTGGGATTCGTTACTTTTTCACGCTTGCATTGGCCTACAAATTCACCGAGCGATCAAACGTACTTTTTCAATATTCTAACAATTCAAACTCGTAGAAACAACTGTTTCTCTTAAATATCAGCGTGGCCTTCGATCTCAACCCATGTCATTTGTATTGTGGAATCATGTGATGGATTTCGCAAGATTCCTAACACAAAAAATGGATTGGCATTACTTTCATCTTTCAGTTTTTGCATCAGGGTTGTACCTTTTCAACGTCATCGTAGTGTCACTGTCGAACGGTCGTTTCACACTACTTCACTCGACGCTAACTAGCGCACTGACAAATTTTCCACTGCTTACGCTCGTATACATCACAGCTCTCTTGGAATTGATGGACATGAAAGTTCTTGTGGGGGGAGCAGTATCGAAATTTAAGAAGAAAAACGTCGTGAGAAAGTAATCCAAATGATAAGCTGAAATGCACAACCTTTTGCTATCGAGTCGCAAGGTTCCTGGTGCAGAATATGGTTTTTTTCGTCGGCAATACCCCTTTGATAAGACTCGAAAAGATCGTGCCGAACGGGTCGCTCTATGCTAAAGCTGAATACCTCAATCCCACCGGTTCCGTAAAGGATCGCGCGGCTGCTAGAATGTTGCAGCTGGCGATTGACAAAGACAATTTGCTTTCGAGTAGAAAAGAGATCTTGGACGCAAGCTCTGGGAACACCGGAATCTCTCTCGCATCCTTTGGGGCATCATTGGGTGTCAAGGTGACAATAGTTCTCCCCAGGAGCGCAAGCATAGAACGGCAGCGGCTACTCAAACTCTACGGTGCAACAATCGTTTTCTCTGATCCGATGGAAGGCTCCGATGGCGCGATACTCGTCGCTAGAGAATTAGCTTCGAGAGAACCTACCAAGTATTATTACACAGATCAGTACAGTAGCGATGCAAATTGGCAAGCTCACTACTACGGAACAGCCGAAGAGGTGTGGAAACAAACGGATGGAAAGATTACGCATTTTGTTGCAGGTGTCGGAACAGGTGGAACAATCATGGGGACCGGCAGGAGACTCAAGGAACTAAATCAAGAAATCAAGATTATCGCTGTAGAGCCAGATGCTCCTTTTCACGGCATTGAGGGGTTGAAACACATAGAATCCTCGATCAAGCCCAAGATATTCGAGCCGAAGTTTCCTGACGAAACTGTCTTCGTGAGGACCGAAGAGGCGCAGAAGAACGTGATGGCGCTTGCAAAGGTGGAGGGACTTTTTGTCGGAACGTCGTCTGGCGCAACTCTAATCGCTGCAAAGAAATATGTTGGAGAAGGGAACATTGTCGTTGCGGTTTTCGCAGACCAAGGAAGCAGGTATCTCTCGGAGAAGTACCTAAATCCGTAATTTCATCTGAGCGCGGATCGAAGAGCAAGATTAACATGTTTCATACAACAATTATACTGGATCAACAAATGTTGAGGGAAATGCAGTCACACGCTACGTCAACCTACCCGGAAGAATGCTGCGGGTTGCTTATCGGAAAGTTCGAAGGCAATTTGAGCCGAAAACTAGTAAGTAGGACCAAGAGAATGGAGAATGTGTTCGAAAAACCAGAAAGGTACCATAGGTACACTATAGACCCATTGAAATATATGGATGCGGAAAATGAGGCGACGTCATCCGGAGAGGATGTGATCGGGATATATCACTCACATCCCAATGCACCGGCAAAGCCATCTCTCTTTGACATTAGCTACGCGTGGCCGTCACTCTCATACATAGTCGTTGAGGTGCGGGACTCTGTTCCCGTGGAAACCAAAAGCTGGATCTTGAGGGACGACCGGACGGAATTCATTCAAGAAAATATGGAAATTCAGAGTGGGTAATTGAACAATGGTAAAGATAATAATTCCTACTGCCCTAAAGCAGTACACCGAAGGATCAAAGACACAAGTGAGCATCAGCGCAAAGTCAGTTTCAGAAGCAATGTCCATTCTCTTGAAGGATAACAAGAAACTGGCCACGCATATCGTGGATGAACAAGGTAATCTCAGAAATTTTGTCAATTTGTTTGTAAACAACGAAGACATCCGCAGCCTTCAGGGGGAGAACACGGTGGTGGGCGATGATGATACGATCAGGATAGTTCCTGCAATCGCGGGAGGCGCGGATTCTTTGAACAGAAAGCCGATTATTTCAGATATTGATGACAGAAAAGTCCAGATCACCGCAAAAGAGTACAGGCGATATGGGAGGCATCTCATCATCCCCGAAGTGGGGATGGAAGGGCAAAGAAGGCTGAAAGCAGCCAAAGTTCTAATTATTGGCACTGGTGGATTGGGTTCTCCGAGTTCACTTTATCTCGCGGCCGCCGGTGTTGGGACGATCGGGTTGATTGATTTTGACGTAATAGACGAAACAAACCTGCACCGCCAGATCCTTTACACCGAGAAAGATGTCGGCAAATCTAAGGTTCAAACCGCGAAGGAGCGACTTGTTGGTGCCAATCCTAATACCATTGTCAAGACCTATGAAGAGCCTCTTACATCGCAAAACGCGCTAGAGATTTTCAAGGGCTATGACATTATCGTTGACGGTACGGACAACTTTCCTACACGATACCTAACCAACGACGCATGCGTCATTCTTGGCAAACCCAATGTTTATGCGAGCATATTCCGGTTTGAAGGGCAGGCGACGGTTTTCGATCCCAAGCAGGGAGGACCCTGTTACAGATGCCTTTATCCAAGGCCTCCACCGCCAGGACTTGTTCCTTCATGCGCAGAAGGAGGAGTACTTGGCGTGCTGCCGGGTCTTGTTGGCTTGATTCAGGCAACCGAGGCAATCAAGCTGATACTTGGGAAGGGCGAGCCTCTGGTGGGACGTCTCTTGCTTTACGACGCGCTTTCAATGACATTCGATGAGCTCAAGATCAAGAGAAACCCCAAGTGCCCGGTTTGCGGTGGGAATCCAGAGATAACGAAGTTAATCGACTACGAGGCGTTCTGCGGCATTCAGCGAGAACCTAACGTTGCCTCAGTTATGCCGTTGCAGCTTAGTCAAGAGCTGAAAGATGGAAAGAAAGTCCTGCTCTTGGACGTGAGGGAGCCGCACGAATGGGACATCGTTCACATCAACGGTGCAAAGCTGATTCCATTGGGCCAGCTCCCAGAGAGAGTGAGCGAACTGGACTCCGCAGACGAGATCGTTCCGTACTGCCATACCGGCGGACGGAGCGCGCGCGCGACTGATTTTCTCAGAGGCATAGGCTACAAGAAGGTACGAAATCTGGAGGGCGGTGTCGAAGCTTGGGCTGTGGAAGTGGATCCCTCACTCCCC
>DATLTL010000209.1:0-3113 GCA_035533635.1 Nitrososphaerales archaeon | reverse complement strand
TCCGGTTTCTGTAAGCCTGATAGGCTGGAGCGGGATCAGCGCCTCGAAGTATCACTTCAGGAGCCAAGATCTCTACAGCGTCTCCCCTTGGATCTATTCGAGCCAGGGTCGGAAGCTCTACCAGGCTGAGCTACCGCGGGTGGAAGCCAATTTTGATTCCGCGCATAAATAACTATCGCGCTTTGATCATTCTCGAGTTATGCAAATTCTCGTAATGTAAATGACAAATAAATTTCGGGGTTGAAACTTGACAATAATACAGATCAATGTTTGTAATCAAGATCGAAACCCAACATAACATTTATAGTGTAAATTTGAAAGAGAGCTACGAGTTTGAACCCATTTCTCGCGCTTTATCCCGGGCAGCTGGGATTTGGCATTGGTTCCCTTGAGGTCATTTTCATAGTTGGAACTTTGATAACGATATTGGCTTTCGTTGCACTCTTCCTCTCGACCAGGAAGCCCGATGACACAGACAAACATTCACTGGCAAATTACGAGAAACACTGGACTGTAATGATAATAATCATTTTCGCCGTCTTCAGCATCTCCACCTTGACCCTGTTGCCGTATCCATATGCTCATGCTAACGTAGTCCCTACGATGACTGTGGATGTCCAGGCGCAACAATTCTCTTGGTGCCTGAGTCCTGCCGGAACTTGGGGCGGGAGCAGTTGCGTCTCGCCATACAAGATTCCGGTCGGAAGCACAGTACTCTTTGAGGTGAGGAGTCTTGACGTAACACATGGATTCGGAGTTTACGATTCCTCGGGAGCTATTCTATTCCAAGTCCAAGTTATGCCAAATTTCACTAACAGCGTTTTGTACCAGTTTGCCAAGTCGGGAACGTACTACGTAAGATGCCTTGAATTCTGCGGCTACGGCCATTATGAGATGATTACGAATTTCGAAGTAACGAACTCAACTTCATAGATGATGAGGAAGAAATCAATTGAGCGCGCCGATTCAATCAGATCTTGCAGCCAAAATCGGTTTGGAAGATCCTTTGACACCTTACACTAAGAAATGGATCAGAAGATTCCTGTACTTCTCATTCCTCAATTTCATAATTGCCGGAACGCTCGCATTATTTATGAGGACAGACCAAGCTGGTAGCTCTTCAAACATCGGGCCGCTAGGAACAGCTCAGGTCTTTGGACAGCTCTTGACTGCTCACGGGCTCGGCATGTTCGTGGGTTGGCAGTTTCCTTTCGCCTACGGACTATGTATGTTCGTTTTTCCAAAGTACATGAAAAGGAAATTATACAATGAGAAGCTGTTACCAGTAATTTTCACTCTTTTCTTTGCCGGCTTTTACACGGTCTGGCTTTCGACGGCGATTGGCTTCGGACCTGGGTGGTACTTTCTGTTCCCACTGCCTTTCCACTCAGGACCATTAGGCTCATGGGGAAACATGCAGGCTTTGCTATTTTTCGCCGGAATGATTGTAACCAATTTGTCGCTTCCTGTATTCGCATACGAAGTGTTTGCGACAGCATTTTCGAGCAAATACAAAGACAAATACAACAACAGTGCCGGCATGAACACTTCGATTTCAGCCAAATTCGCGGGCTCGATAGGCTTTACCTCTTACATGCCGAAGTTGGTCCGGACGAGGATCTTAAACTATCCAGTAGCCACGGTTGCAGCGATGGTCACAACCATCGACATGATCATTTCGGTTCCGCCGTTCTTAGTTTTGCTCTCAGACGGCGCATGGATTTCGATGAATAATCCGGGTTTCTTGAACAATTTGATCGCGAAGAACTTTCTCTGGATTAACTACCACCCCATTGTTTACTTCGCTTTCTTCCCTTTAATTGGCATGTATTACACGCTATTACCAATCTTTTCGAAGCGGAACTTCTCGAGCTCGAGATGGGTTTATGCTCCCTGGCCGCTACTTCTAGTCTCAGCCGTAGGAGTCTATAGCCATCACCTTTTCATGGACACCGCGCAACCCTACCTTCTTCAATTAACAGCTCAGAACATGTCCATGCTTGTTTCTTTAGCTTCTGGAATATCGGTATTCACTCTGATGGCTCTGATTTGGAGGTCCAAATACGAATATAATTTGACAGCCAAGTTCTTTATCGCAAGCATTTTCGGTTGGGTCATTGGAGGAATAATGGGCACGGAGCAGGGTAATGCTTCGCTTGACATGTACATGCACAATACATACGCTGTGGTGAGCCATTTCCACTTTAATGCCCTAGACGGCATCGTACTCGCGGCCTTTGGCGTATTGTACTACATCTTGCCAGAACTCTCGGGCAAGCAATGGTATAGCAAGACCCTGGGAGAAATACACTTCTGGACAACCTGCATCGGTGGTTTCGGACTTGCTTTCACTTTTGCTGCAATGGGATATCTCGGTGTTGCTAGAAGACAGTGGCAACCAGTATCGCCGCTGTTACCATTCACCGTTACTCTGAATTATCAATTCTATCTCGATTTGGCTCTATTCTTCGCACTGTTTGTTGCCGCTGCACAGATTCCGTTCATCTGGAATCTATTGAAGACGCTTGCAGGTACTACTGTAGCTACTGAAGTTACTCCAGCATCGCTTGAGGATCTTCAGGTTTCCGTTCCGGCTACGGCACCAATGGTTCATTCAATTGACGAAAGTCAGTCTAAAGGCGTAGGATCAATGGGCGGAGCTTTCCCCAATTCCGGCGGGATAGGATTAAATTCGGTCAATCAAACGCCAAAACACAAAGAGATCGATTGATTTTGGACAAGACATTATTTTACGTTAGTTTGTTCCTACTCTTGGTCGGCGTAGGAGGTCAACTGTCCTGGTACTTTTTCGGCGGTATCCCATGCAATCCACCCGGGGGAAACCCTTACCTCTTTGGAGCGGCGTGCGATCAAAGTGCTACAGCCGCCTCATTCCAAGAGATGGAGAACATTTCAGGATACGCAATGATTATTGGATTGATCCTTCTACCTGCCGGACTATTCAAGGACGGTCTTCCGTCGCCGGGGCATGGTGCCAAAATATTCATCGGGATGCTGCTGATATTGACTATTGCAGTTGCATTTACTGGAGCTCTTCTTGCGCCAACTTCTGCAAGTAAAGTTCCACCTGCAACTCCCGAAGTTTTTGTTTC
>DATLTL010000208.1:0-2488 GCA_035533635.1 Nitrososphaerales archaeon | reverse complement strand
GAATCTCACAATGACGTATTTCTGTTTCACAGCTTCGCTGACTCGTTCCAGCTCAGCGATATGGCCGTTCAATATAGCGTGGCCTATTCGCTCAGTTCTCTTTCGAGATTGGATCAACGGTTCAACCACGTACCTCTCTTCAGGAGTCAAGCTCGTTACGTCAGAGTCTGGATCCTGCCTGAACTTTGAAATTCGGAGCTCTATCAGTCTCCGCGAAATGTTGTAGAGCATATTCCTTTCCGCCAGACTGAGCTCAGAAATCAAACTCCGCTCTTTTTCCGAGCTCTCAGATCTAATGCTCTTGATGTGCGCAGCTACTTCCTTGTACGTGTTTGGATTAATTTTCAACAGTTCCTTTGATCTGTTTTCGTCCTCGAGCAGTCTATTCAGCTTGTCAGCAAGTGTTTCTAACAATTGTCAATTTTTACCTCAACTGGCGTGGATCTTAGTTTCGCTGGGAGCAGTTACTTTTGCAGCGCCTTTGGCGATAAGATAGATCGCGACATATAAAGGAAGTTTCTTTGTCTCGTTCCTGTAGGGCCCGTAAGAGTTTCCTCCAAGCTCGATCTTCGGGCAAATATCGACCGCGATCTCAATCATTTCCTTTTCATCGGCAAGAGCTATTGCCTGAGTTCTCGGATCAAATGATGCCAGATCTTCGCACTCTCTCTTTACCAGCCCTGTCTTCTGGTTCAGCGTTTCCGGCATGCGAAAGATTCTGTGGATGTCGGTCGTTACCATTGCGTCAATCCGCACGGCATTTGATTTGATTGCAAGTTCGAGGAATTTTCCGATCTTGTTGGACTCGAAATCATCGAGCATTTCTGGTAACCGTTTCGAGAATTCATTCGTTCGAAATGGGGGTGTATTTGCGGGCAGGTCCCTGATATATCTCGCGACTCTCCCGCGCCAGCCCGGATCGTTCGGAGTGAGCTTAGCGCTCCTGTATACCGCAACCATCGCTCCCTGCGCCGTAAGATAATCAGAAATCTCGGCGCGGCCGTGCTGGTCGAGCGCGTCTAGATCACTCTCGATCACTTCTATGTGGTACCCTGCATTCCCTGAGAAGTACACTTTGATCCGCGAGCCTGAGATTCCAAAGTCGCTTTCAAGGAAATCAATCAACTTGTAGGTCTCCTTCTTCGTCCCTTCTAGGCAGGCAGGGCATGACCATGAGAACTCCAGTATCCTATTTCCTTTGCAAGTCGGGCATATCTCAGGTCTCAAGCCAAACTCTTTCCGGCCGCAGAGCTTGCAGAGCCACACATCATGATCTTCCTTGCAAGGAAGCTCGAGTAGATCCGCATCAATGTCAAAGATCAGATCAGCTTTGATCCAACCCTTTTTCTGCATCTCTTCGGACGGGTCGTGATAGTACGAATTGGAGCAGTAGACGCCAGCCGGGGCTACCTTCACAAGGAGTGCTCTAAAAGCTCCCATCTCCTTGAAGCTCAAGTGTCGGATCATTCCTCCGCCAAAGGGAAAATAGCCGAACTCACGCGACTCGATTTCCCGCGGCTCCTTTATTTTGGCAGAGTATCGAAAGTAATACTCCTTGAAATAACGTCTAAGTGTCAGCGTCGAGTTTTCGTCCATCCCTTTCTTTTCTCCTCTTTCGGTTCGGCAGAAGTAGATTCCTTCTTACGCTTGGCTTCAAAGCCTGAAGGCGGAATATTTCTTGAGGGATATTGTAGCGGGCTCGATATTTCGTAACATTTGACCGGATCTTTGAAACAGAATGAATGAGTTTGCAGAGTCTTGCAAGATGGAACCGAATACTTCGTGCGTCCGCCCTTCATGCCTGCGATGTGTTCGACCTGATATTGTGTAACTGATTTCTTGAAATCTGGGGATTTGGGGAACAATCCCATTATGTCATCAACTGTTTTTCCGACCGCAAGCAAGTACGTGGCCATCAGGAATCGACCGTAGTGCGGTACATTTTCACCTTTTTCCAACAGTCGTAATGATTCCTTAACGCACGGTGGATAGTTCTCCGGCGCGATGTTCAGAGTCGTAAAAGTACTTCGAGGTGGTGGTGTAAGCTCGATCAAATTCTTGACTACCGCGTCTAGTTCCTTCGGAAGCTTCGGCACGTTTGTTGCTTTGAGCCTCTGCAGTATCAGATCTTGTATTTCTTCGCGGATCAGCCTTATGAGGTCGGTCTGGGAGACGTATACCTTTCCATTCTGCACGATTCTGTTGACGAGCTTCCATTCTGGCTTATGAAATCCGACAGCCCTTTTCACGTAATCGGACATGCTGATCCTAAAGCCAGGAAAGCTAGAAACAGCTGTGTGCTCTAATTTCACTCTCAAGAAAGTCTGGAATATGTCCTCGATTATTTTTCCATTATCTTCCTGCTTTAGCAAAGATTCCACACGCTTAGCTTCTGCGAGGGAGTATCTTTCCATTAGGTGATTCAAATTCGTTGATCTAACTAACATCAATGCAACGGGAAATGACATTATTTCGACATCGCGATTGT
>DATLTL010000207.1:0-2027 GCA_035533635.1 Nitrososphaerales archaeon | reverse complement strand
CTATGGAGGCACAGCTTCAGCAGTCCATCCCAAAGAAGACTCACCAAGAGGTTGTTGCAAAAATGCAAGCGACCATCGACGGACTCAACGCCGAGTTTGAAAGGGTCAAAGCAGATTTACAAAAGACAGTGAGCTTGAACGAGACAATTGCAGGTATTGGAAGTAACATTACCTCACAGAACGAGACGATAACATCTCTCGGCGTGACTGTAAAGAACCAGAATCAGATAATTGAAGAACAGAACAAGGCAATCGGGGGCCTGAATTCAAGATTGTCTCAAAGTACGGTGCCAGTACTCCTCTACGATCAGGCACTTTCGAAGGTCGAGGAAATGCAAGAAAAGATTCGCTGTATGGTTGACAAAGTGGATTATGCATCAATCCAGACGAAGTGTGACGAGTTATCAGAGTCAATAAAGTCGATGGTTCCGAGGGAAGATTATCTGAACCTTCAAAACCAATTTGCGAATTTTGTCCCACGAGAAAGCTTTGAAGCGCTTCAGAGGACTCTGTCGCAATACGTTCCACGCGACCAGCTGGTTACAAGTGAAACAAGAGTCCACGAGCTTGAAGCGAGGTTGGAAAACTATGTTCCACGATCTGACTATGAGGAATTGACTGCGAGAATTGCGCTGCTAGCGAAAGAAGCATCCGCGTTGTCCGTTGATGTTCCGCAAGCAGTACTCGAAACTAAAATAGCACCTGCGGAACAAGTATCACCCGCAGAAACTACTCCGCCGGTGGAAACAATTCCAATTGCCGAGCCAATTGCAGTTGTCGTAGAACAGCCGCAGATCCACGATGAAAAAGTGTCTCAGATCCTTCCTAATCTGGTAGCGACAGAGCAGCCGATAGCAGAATCTGTTGCAACGGTCGAGGCTCCTATTTCAGTAAGCACAACCGTTCAAGAGGTAGTGGCGAAAGTCACAGAAGTTACTCCTGAAGTTAAAACTATTCAAGAGACAATTGCAGTTGAGACAGTTCCTGAAGCGCTTCACGCTGAAGCAGTCGTCGAAACTCCTCTTGTTGAATCAGTCACCGTAACCTCCCCAACAGAAGCAATTGTCGAGATACCTTCGATTCCAGCCGTCGAGATACAAGTCGAGCAGATCGTCGAGCAAACTCCGCACGAGACAAGGCCGGAGATAACGGAGATTCAAGCCCAGCTTTCAGAGATAAAAGGAGTTGAAGATTCTGGCATCACAACTATCCAAGCGAAGATTGTTGACACCGCTCAGGGCTTCGTTTTTGCAAATACAACATTCTGCGCAAGGTCAGGCTTGGAGTTCTTGCAAGACCTTGAACAAACACCAATTGAAACCATCCAGAACCATATGATTGGTGGAGACTTTGAGAGATGGTTCAAAGAAGCACTGACTGACGATTCATCTGCCGAATCTCTGAGATCTATCAGGGAGAGCAATTTCACTGGCGAAGAACTTAGGGCAAAGATAGTCGCAGTAATCGCTCCGCAGTACAAATCATAACCGAATGAAGCTCAGCATCGAAAGACAATGAAGTAGGCACCGGAGGAGCCCTCTCCTCCTCCGTGCCTATTCCACAATTAACTAGGGCAAACGCTTAACGCTTAAGAAGGGAATCACTTTCAATTTTCTCACAAGGTTTCCTTATTTGAAATTAAGTAGGCTCGTAGTTTCGTTGATTGGTCTCGCCGCGCTTGCCGGCGCTTATTACACGGGGAGCCTTGAATTTCTTGCGATTGCAATCGTAGCTTTTGTTGCAGGTCTCTACCTAATGGGCGCAAACAAAAGACCCATTCAGAAAAAAGATCAAGAAGAGCAGAACGCCAGCGACAAGAGTTCTAAGCGATGAATTTCGGACGATTTGGATGAAGATTTCGACCCAATATATTCCTCTCAAATGATGCTTCGGGCTGCGTAATATGAAGAACGACCATTTCTTGCTGGTCACTCTGGATCTTGACTACACAACCTTCCTCGGAAACTCTGTGCTTTTCTTGAACCGAGTGCTTACGATTTCCGAAAAATTGGAAGAATATCACGCCG
>DATLTL010000206.1:0-2359 GCA_035533635.1 Nitrososphaerales archaeon | reverse complement strand
ACGCCAGATTTTGCAGTGCGTGTGGAGAGGATCTAAATCCCACAATAGCTGATGCTTCGACCCAAAGTCAGGAAAGGAAATGTTACTATTGCGCAAAGCCTTTCACGGGCGAGAACGCGTATTACTTCAAGTGCAGATACTGCGAGCACGATTTTTGTTCCGAGCACAGGTTGCCCGAGAGTCATTTGTGCAAGAGCAGCTCACTCCGAAGAAATATCCCGACAGCTTCAGTCTACTCCACTTCCGGCGGATATTACACCAGCAGCGGATCATCCAATCGCGGCGGATTTACATTCAACATTTCTAAGCAGGGAAGAAATCTTGCGCTCCTGATTGTCCTTGGGCTCCCAATCGGCTTTGTTTTGTCTCTGATTCCTCTTAGCAATGGTCTAAACCTCGCGGACTACTTTACGCAGTATAACGCGCTAGTTTTCACCGGATGGGTCCCACCGATAGCGACTTCCATCATAGTTGTGTATCCCGGTTATCTTGGCTTGGAAGATGTCTTCTTCAACGCGATATTCGTAGTTTTCGTGGACCGGATTCTCGCCGCAACCTACTCTACAAAACAGTTCTACTCTGTTTTTGTACTGACCGGCGTAGCAGGAAATCTGCTGAGTCTCTTGAGTGGACCAAATGTCCTAAGCTTTGGCGCGTCAGGAGGTTTGTTCGGATTGATCGCAGGCGCGGTGTCATGCGACTATGCGACAAATCGAAGAGTTAATTCGAGCTTGCTTCTATGGTTTGTCGTCATATTCGTCCTTAGCAGCATCTCTGGAAGTGTAGATGTCTTCGCCCATTTAGGCGGGGCCGTAGTTGGTTTGGCCGTGGGGTTTGTCATCGGACATTCAAGAAGAGCAAATCTTCACCGCTAAAATCAAGTGAAGATACTCTAATCTTTTTTCCAGGGCCTATTTACACCAAACAGAGAGCGATTCAACATGGCCCACTCGATAGATCACCCTAGTTTTCTATCTCAGGTGACGAAAAGCCCTTTAATACTCGGCGTTCAGTACCTGCCTACCGGTAAACCAACATGGCATTAGACGATCCAATTGTATGGATTCTGATTGTAGCAGTAGTTCTTATCTTATTCGGAGCGAGCAGGATTCCAAAATTCGCAAGAGCTCTAGGCGAAGCAAGGAAAGAATTTACGGCGGGTACGCAAAGCGGAACGCAACCTACGCAGGCGGTTCCACCTCCACCAGCTCCAGTACAAGCGTCATCAGGGTCGCAGACACTGACTCCTGACGATCCTCTTTATGCAGCAGCTGAAAAGGAAGGAATCGACATGCGAGGAAAGACAAAATCCGAGATCGCGACCGAACTCGCCTGGAAGCTTTCGAAGAAAACTCAGTAAACTTACTTTTTTCATAGTCTACTGCTCTAGTGGCGACTGTGCCGATTCGGATTTCTTAAATTCTGCTGGTTAGCCGTTGTTTCTCGTACCTTGAGCGACCAGAACACGCTACCGACATCTTCAAGGATCTTGCCGGAAAACAAATACTTTGAGCTCCACCAAGAGTCGTTGAAAAACCCTGAAGAATTCTGGGCAAGGATAGCTCGCGAAAACATTTCGTGGTTTAGAACTTGGGACAGAGTCCTCGACTGGAACCCGCCGTTTGCAACGTGGTTTGTCGGCGGTAAATTGAACGTCTCCTACAACTGTCTTGACAGACACATCAAAACCCCCAGGAGAAACAAAGTCGCGTACTACTGGGAGGGAGAAAAGGGAGAGAAGAGGGCAATCTCATACCAAGAGTTGTACACTGAAGTCAACAGATTCGCTGGCGTCCTGAGAGAGCTCGGCGTGACAAAGGAAAAGAAAGTTACGATTTACCTTCCCATGATACCAGAACTCCCTGTCGCAATGCTTGCGTGCGCGAGGCTTGGCGCCGCGTTTACTGTAGTCTTCTCTGGTTTCAGCAGCCAGGCGCTGTCTGACAGGATGAATGACTCTGGTTCATCCGTCTTGATTACTGCTGACGGCGGATATCGGCGGGGCAAGGTTATACCACTGAAAGAAATTTCAGACGAAGCGCTGCTTACTTCACCGCATGTGAAACATGTCATCGTCTACAAGAGAACCAGCGATGAAGTCTCCATGAAGCCGGGACGAGATTTCTGGTGGGCTGACCTGATGGCTGGGGCAAAGATAAAACAGGTAAAACCTGAAGAGCTGGAATCTAACCACCCTCTTTACCTCCTTTACAGCTCAGGGACGACGGGCAAGCCAAAAGCGATCGTACACGGCACCGGCGGTTATCTGACTTACGTTAACGCGACGGCGAAATGGGTTTTTGATCCAAAGCCGCAGGATGTCTACTGGTGCGCGGCGGACATTGGCTGGGTCACTGGC
>DATLTL010000205.1:0-2764 GCA_035533635.1 Nitrososphaerales archaeon | reverse complement strand
GTAGTTTCGATAACTCGACCAACAGCAAGCTCGTTGCTGGTGACCGGTACGTACGCGACCGGAACCCGTTCAAAACCTGGGGAAGCAAGCACCGTGACCCATTTCTTTTCTCGCCACTTGTCCTTGACTTTTCCCGCTCTTTTTGCCTTCGGCATGGGTAACCAACTCTATAATTTTAGACGGAATATAAGTTAAACTGCGTACGATCAGCGCTTGACTGGTATAATCTCAGTTTGGGAATTCATGTATTGGACTAGCGATTTTGGTATCTCTACCACCCTTGCGTCCTTCCTGTAATAATTCTCAAGGAGTGCGACAAGTGTTCTTTCCGTGGCAACCAGCGTACTGTTCAAAGTGTGGAGGAATCTTGATTCCTCGTGCGCCTTTTCTCTATATTTTATCGCCAGTGCGCGAGATTGGAACTCAGTGCAATTGCTGCAAGAAATCAGCTCCCTATAGTTTTTCTGACTCGGTATCCAGCCTTCAATGTCGAACGTTTTTGCGGCCACCTTTCCCATGTCTCCTGAGCTCAAGAGCATGACGCGGTAAGGGATTCCAAGCTCCTGCATAAAGCCCTCCGCATTCTCCAACAGTAATTGGTGTTCCTTTTCAGAGTCTTCTGGCTTGCAGTAGATGAACTGTTCAACCTTCTCAAACTGATGCACCCTGAATATTCCCTTGGTGTCTCTGCCGTGGGCCCCTGCTTCCTTCCTAAAACACGGGCTGATTCCTGCGTATCGTATTGGGAGTGAACTGCCATCGAAGATCTCGCCCATATGCATCGCTGCGATAGCGTGCTCCGAAGTCCCTATCAAGTACAGGTCTTCGTTTTCGATTTTGTAGATCACATCTTCAAAATCTCCCATTATCACCGCTCCTCCAATTGCTTCCCTCTTCAACATGTACGGGGGTTGTATCTGGATGAAGTTCCTTTGACGCAGGTAATCCAGAGCGAAGGAGATCAACGCGTAGTTTAGTCTCACCAGATCCCTCCTGAGAAAATAAAACCTCGCGCCGGAAGTTTTTGCCGCTCTTTCAATGTCAATTAAATCAAATTCGTTTGAAATATCGATGTGGTCAGCATCGCCCGTTTTTGTCTCGCCCCATCTTCTGACCTGCAGATTTGCCGTTTCGTCCTTTCCTATTGGGACCGTCGGGTCGATGAAATTCGGGAGGGAAGATAGGATTTGCTCGAACTTTAACGCAAGAGCGCCAGTTTGTTTGTCGTTCTCTGCTATCTCGTCCGAGGTTTCCTTCATGCGCGCAATTAACTCGTCCGCGCTCTTTCCGGATCGCTTTGCAGTAGAAATTTCGACCGAAATCCGATTCCTGTCTTCCTTGAGCTTCTGATTCTTTGCTATCACCTCGCGTCTTTTTTTCTCTAAATCGAAAAGATCGTCCAGAGGAAAATTTGTGATGTTTCGCTTCTCGAGATTTTCCCTTATCTTCTCAGGAAATTCTCGCAAAATTCGTATGTCAATCATAATTTCTCAGTTTTTTCTATAGCAGACGTCGCGGTATAGATGTGTGAAACAATTTCGTCCAAAGTGGATATTAAAGTTTCAAATTTATTTTCCTGTTCGGATTGCTGGAGTATGATAAAACGAAGCTCCTTATCTTTCGTTTTTTGGGCGAATTTCATTCCTTTTGGAAAGTTTACGTTGTCCGGCTTCAACGAACTAGACACAGCTTTCAGAGTCTTCTTATCTGAAAAGCCGACCGCAAGTGAACTCTTCAATTCGGCCTTGAGCTGAGGAATTGCGATCCCACCGCCTGCTGAAATTCCTGCTGTCTTGCTATTGAAAACCTCAAGCCAGCTGCGTTCTTGAGGCCACCGCCCACGCCTGAAGTTTCTTTTGCAATCTCTCGTAACATGCTGCCGAGATCGACATCTTGTCGCTCCTTGCCGCATCTCGCGGAAACCTTCACGTCTCCATCTTGGGTCGTGGTCCTGAGAAAGACTACCTTGTTCCGAAAACGTGTGTACGACGCCAGTATCTGACAAACTGCACCTGTCATTCGCTCGCTCACGACACCATCACCCACGATGATTGCGTAATCTCCCTTCTCGCTGATCCTGTCTTCGCTCTGAGACAGAGCCTGTATGGATTTCGTAATTTCAATTCGGTAATCCGTCATGATTTGTTCCACATCACTTGTCAAAAGCGCTTCATCTCCCAAGCAGAGAGAAATTGCAACTCCAGCTTTGCCCATCCTTCCGCACACGCTCAGGATAAGCGACAGATCCCGCGCATCACGCGTAATGGAGAATTCATCCTTCGAGTTGAGGGAGTAAACGCTTCCGACGAGATCCTCTACAGTATAGGTGGTCCCCGACAAGTGCGGCACTATCGCTTCCAGCAGTTTTTGTTTTTCTTCCTCTGAGAAATCCTCGACGGTCTTCCACCGCGTACTGGCCTTGATCTCGATTCCTGCACCTCGCAGAGATGCTAGGCAGGCGTCCTTATTGCCCGTAAGACCTGGAATGAACAAGGAAAATGTGCCAGCAATCGACTCGTGCACCGGCTTTGTCTCTCTTGAGGAGAACAGTAAGTCGAATTTTGAATCAATCCCTATGGACTCTTGATTCTCTGAACCAAGTGTCTTCGCGTTCAATCCTATTAGACTTCGTCGTGGTCCGATGTCCTGCCTGTCTCCAATCGCACCCACGACCGAGAGAAAAGAAATTCGTTCTTGGGATGACTTTGTGATTAAATAACACAGGGTTGACGAACTTACTGATTTGGTCCCATCAAAACCAAAT
>DATLTL010000204.1:0-2008 GCA_035533635.1 Nitrososphaerales archaeon | reverse complement strand
CGCATAGCTAGGATTAAATCGGCCTAGGCCAATTTGGCCGGCCGAATCATCCAAAATGAGCACAGAAAATAGCGGACATTTCAATAACTCCCAGAATAGACAGGAATCTCAGCAGCAAGTGGTTGATGTCGAATTCGATGTCGCCGTGAAAGGTTGGTGGATCGAAGGAGGAAGACTGGTGATCCCGAAAGAGAACAGACAGTATTTCCCAAAACCGGGAGAGCCCATTGTCCTGATCGATTATGAAGGTAGGATGTACAGGTCGAAGATGCACAATCTGTGGCAGGGGGTTGATGTCGGCCGAATCGATGGAATAAAGCCGTTTTACAAGAATCACCCAACGGTAGCTGCTAGTACAAAACTCCACATCAAAGTGACGGGCAAGAGTACTGCAGTTGTACTTGTATGATAGAGAAAGTCCCAGGTCAAAATGGATCTGAAGCTGCCGAGGAATAATTTTATTTCATTGTTTCGCGGGTAGTATTCCAGGATCTTGAATTGACTCTCTCGGACAAGGTCAAACTTCGAGATGCCTTGGAAGATGACCTCCCTAAAATTCTTGAAATCTATAATGACGCAATTCTAAACCTGACCGCGACATTTGATGTAGAACCGAAGTCGCTGGAAGAACGTCGGATATGGTTTCAAAACCACGGTGGTAAATTTCCACTCATTTCCGCAGAAATTGATGGAAGAGTAGTGGGCTATTGCAGCATTTCTCCTTTCTCACAAAAGCGCGGCTACTCGCCAACAGTAGAATTGTCAATCTACGTCCATAAGGATTTCAGAAGAAGAGGCATTGGAATACTACTAATGAATGAGGTTATCTCAAGAGCGAGAGAACTAGGATACCATGCGATCATTTCAATAATTGCCGGAAATAACGAGCCGAGCGTAGAGATGCACAAAAAACTCGGATTTGAACAGGTAGCACATTTGAGACAGGTTGGATACAAATTCTCAAAGTGGCAAGACGTAGATTATTACGAATTGTTACTTTGACGGTGTGCCTGGGCCTGAAACATTCCGCGGCATGTTGCAGCTTTCTCATTATTCATTCCAGATAGACTTCATTTCTTCAGGGCTTGGGTTTTCTGGCTTGCCCGTTCTTTTTGGCTCTTTATCATTGAGTTTGACAAAGTCCACAGTTGCGACTCGCAATCTTTTCGTGAACTGCGTTAGTTCTGATGCGGCCAAATCGATGTTGGCCAAATTGTTGGCAACAATATTCACGAAGGCGCTGCCCACAATTACTCCATCTACGCCTGTTCGCAGAACCGCGCGAACTTGATCTGGTTTCGAGATCCCAAAGCCCACGGCAACTCTTGTTCTCCGATTTGCTACCTTGGATACATGCTCGATGAAATTCAAGTTGACCGGCGACATACTTTTCCGCACGCCTGTAACTCCCAGAAGCGAAACCAGATACAAAAATCCTGTCGTCTCTTGCAACAACGCCCTAAGTTTCTTCTCCGGCGTAGTGGGCGCTGCCAGAAGAATTGTTGAAAGTCCGTGTTTTTTGGCCATTCGCTTGTAGTCAAGAAATTCTTCGCTACCAATTTCTGGAAGATCTGGGACGACCAGGCCATCCGCACACTTGGAAGCTTCTTTCATGAATTTCTCAATACCGAATCTGAAAATCGGATTGTAATACGTCAAGAACACGATTGGTATCTGTCTGTATTTCTTGATTGAGCGAGCTATCTCAAGACAAGTATTTGGATTTGTCCCGGCTTCTAGCGCCCGAACGTCCGCCGCCTGAATTGTTGGTCCGTCCGCAATGGGATCGGAAAATGGAATCCCGATCTCCAGTATGTCCACACCCCCATCGATCAACGCTTTGCATAGTCTTGGCGTGTGTTCCGGTGAAGGATCGCCAGCGGTGAGAAAACCGATTAGAGCTCTTCTTCCTTTGCGTTCGGCTGAGTCGAAAGCATCCTCAATGAGACTCTTCACGATTTGGTGCCTCTCTTGGAATCCTTTGTGAGTTTCGAAGCGACCTGTGGTT
>DATLTL010000203.1:0-3960 GCA_035533635.1 Nitrososphaerales archaeon | reverse complement strand
AGTGTCCTTCACGATTATTGGTAGCGCAACCAATTTCTCGATATTCCTTCTGGGCTTCATGCTGTTCAGCATCCCGCACGCGCTGGTCTATCCTATCACGACGTTTATGGCTCTTGAATCAGCCGGAAAGGAAGCAATAATTACTTCAACATACATCTTTGCAACTTCTTCCGGGATTGCGGAATTTATCTCTCCGCTTGCTGCAGTTCCAATAATCGCGCTGTACAATCTCTCGACTGTTTTTCTGGTGATGGCTCCGATAGCTTTTGCTGCTACGTTGCTCTCCATTATTTTTCCAAGAATTACAAAAGTTCGGTTTAGTGAATTCAACGGACATGCAAAGAGTCTGAATAACATATCAAGCCTCGATAATCATGAGTTGTAGCATATGCGACGAGAGGCAAACACGAGCCAATTCTTCACTGCAGAATCTGTTTCTAAGCTGCCGCTCCGCGAACGCGTTGGATTAAGTATCGAAGCGAGCGATGCTTCCGATGCGCTACTTAGAATACAGGAGGCGGAAGATGCGGGAGTCCGGCAGGTCTGGACGAGCTGCTGATTACTCTTGTTCCAGTCTCCGACGAGAAGACCGAGAGAAAGCGACTTCTGGGTTTGATCGCCAACTTATGATTTTCCACGGAAGATCGCGCGAAAGATCATTTCTTTCTTACTCTATCCAGTCTGAGATCATGTTCATCTGGGAAATCAGGTCGTTCATGTTCTGAAATACCGGGTACAAAACGACCTTTGATGCGCCACGCGATACGAGCGATCTTATTTGCGATGCTATTTCCTCCTCTGGACCGAATATCGAGAACTCTCCTAGTCGTTGTGAGATCTCTTCTCGCAGAATCCCCCTCCTCTCAAAGTAGCTCGTTCCCTTGATCCGCATTAGCTCTGTTGCAGCAATAGCCCTAGTTTCCGCGACCCTGCACAATGTGTAGATCATGAAACGAACTTTCCTTTCGCGCGCATAGTTCAAGAGGTCGCCGATCGATGAAGTATGAAGCATGTACGCAGTTGATCCGGTTTTAGCTGCGAGGTCGACAGCTTTTCTTCCATTGACGAGTCCCTCGGCGCCAAGCTTAAGCTCCCTTTTCGAGAGCGGTGCTATCCGTAGAGTCATGTGCTGAAGGAGATCGTAATCAGGTCTTAGTCCGTAAGCGGCGTTTCCGATTACCAAGTTCGCCGAAAGATGCTTTCCAAATTTTTTCAGGAGTTGCTTGATCAGAGCTGATTTGCTGACCAATGAGCCATCATGGAGGGACGCTTGGAAAGTCTCCGACCAAGGAACTCCCAGATCGTACACCTTGGAGTAGTTGTCAAATTCCAGAATTTCTTGCGAGGTCTCGGCGTCAAAGTTGACGTTGACCTTACCCAAGGAACTGTTGATGATAGACAGAAAAGATATAGTCTTTTGCGAGTTTGTCAGGTCATGCGAAAGAGCTGATCGCTTTGTTGCGATTTCGATTTCGCTTGCTAGGAATGTAATCAGAGGTCATAGCCTCTTGCCTCCGATGCAGAAAGTACTCTGGGTTGCGATTTGACTGTTAATGTATTGAAAATGTTGGTTAGTAGACGCTTGTGACTGGATGAGGAACGCAGTCACCCGACAGCACGATTGAGGTATTCAATTCGCTGGTTCACTTCCTCGTAAGTTATGCTTCGGCAAATGTGCTATTAAGAATTGTCATTTGTGGTTTGTAAAGATCTGTGGGGGTTTGCACTTCCCTATTTTCTGGCGTCTTGGAGTCTTTTCGTCAGTTCTCCCTGCATCTGTTCAAGTGAAACTGCAGCTTTCTTCTTAGATTCTATATGAGCCTTGATTGTTTTGGTGAATCGATACATACCAAGACCAAAGAACGCGCTTCCTACGAGAAGGAAGGAATGAATTGCTAAGTAAAACGGCGAGCGAAAAGTACCAAAAACATCATTGATGAACAAAGCTGAGATAAGAGCGAAGAAGAAACCATAACTGATAACGTTCGGCACCCAGATGTATCTCAAATTCTTGAGGTCGTCTTCTCTCAGGAGATGACCAAAGTACTTTATTCCTGAAACACCCACGCCACCCATTATTGAGATACCTGCAATATCGGCAATCAATATGAGAATGTCCGGCAAATTTTCGGGCCACCGCGATGCGTGCGTTTTGTGATTTTTACTGAATATATAATAACATATGGTCAAATCATAGCATATTGTAAAACTGTTAGATTCTTCAAAACAAACCACCAACGTAGTCATTCATCAGAGTTCGTTCTTGATATCGAAGAAACAGCTCCAAGAATATCTAGAGGTTTTTTCACCAGCCTGACGAAGGGATTTGTCAAGCAGCAAGAGGGCTCTCGCGCCACTCTTAGATCGAGTTTTCAATGAAGATGTTCTGAATGTCTTGAAGAAGATCCCCGCCGGCTCGATTGACTGCGTCTACGCAGACCCTGACTATAACGTCGGAGTAAAGTACAACGATGTATCGTACACAAAGAAATTCGAAGATTATATTTCATGGTGCACTTCTTGGTCTAAAGAAAGTCATCGTGTCCTGAAAGACGACGGAAATTTCTTCATAATCAACTACCCGAGAAACAATGCGCATTTGAGGGTTGGTTACTTGGATAACGCGTTTCACGACGTAAACGAGTACGTCTGGGTGTACAATACAAACATCGGTCACAGTAAGAAAAAATTCACCACTGCCCACAGATCGATTCTCCACTGCACGAAATCAAAGAACAACAATTTCTACAAGAGTAACGTTGCCGTTCCATACGAAAATCCTGGTGACAAGAGGATCAAGAAACTGATCGCCAGCGGCAAATCGGGGAGGATGCCGTATAGCTGGTTGTATTTCAATATGGTAAAGAACGTCGGGTTTACAAAGACCTTTCACTCTTGCCAGATTCCCGAGGGTCTGTCTAGAACTCTCATAGAAGCTTCAACGAAACACGGGGATACGGTCCTAGTACTTTTCGGCGGAAGTGGGTCGGAAATCATTGAATGCAAGAAATTGGGAAGACACTTTATTTCAGCGGAGATCGACAAGAAGTACTATGGTTTGATCAAAGATCGACTCCAGCACGGAGGTGCTATACCTAAAAAATACAGGTTGCTAAACAGGATGAAGGTTTGAAAAGTATGACATATTTCTGCGCGCACAAAAGTAACGTTGATATTGAGTGATTTCGGGAAAAACCAATGAGCGTCAGCGTGCCTGCCTTTGAAGAACCAATTAATGATAGGTACAAAATTCGATTCTATCTCAGCAATGGGAGCGAATCTCCACTGAGCTATGGTTATTCCATAAAGTTCACTTTGATTGACAAACAGAATCTTCTATTGTACAGTAACATATTCGAATTGAGCTATTCCAGCGTAAAAAGGGCGGTCAAGGAAAAGGCGGTTCACGCTTCGGTTCGTGGGAAGAAAAGCGCTTCCTCGGGAACAGTCTTGAATGAGACAGCTGTGAAGATATTATCTAGGAATTTTGTGGACGAGTCGAGCAAGATAATCGGAGAAGAGAATCGCCTTCCAATAAAAAGGGCAATGAAACGTCTCAGGCTGAAGATGGACGAGCTTTTCCGCTCGATCTAGAACACTTTCCCGGCGATATATTATTCATTATGAACCAGAGCGAGAACGAGAAGTATGAAGAGAACGACAGATCCCATTAGAAGCAGAATACTGGAATTTACCGTCATTATTCTTGCCGCCTTGTCGGCGGCACTGGTAGTACGCTACATGGCATACCTTGGGGTGGTCTCCGAGAGCTTCGTTTTACCCATCAACTCTGTGATTGTGTTGATCGGTGGCTATCTGGTAATTAGAATCGTTGATCGGATGATTGAACGGATAGTTGGGCCGACGCTAGGGATCACACGTACACGCGGGGTCAAGAACCTCTTTCAGGTCATCGCTGCGATAATTCTCGTTGTTTTCATCTTTGCCGCATTCGGGGTC
>DATLTL010000202.1:0-8703 GCA_035533635.1 Nitrososphaerales archaeon | reverse complement strand
GCTTGAATATTCGAATACATCTTGGCTTGAGTGAAGTAAAATGTGGCTGTTTCATCTGAAAAGTATTTTATCGGAGACGTGATCCGACTGATTCGCGCACGGTATCTCAACGAATCGCGGTATCTTAACGAGTTCATTTTTTCTTCCTGCGAGCCTCGCCGCTCTATCTGTATGCCCAAATGTTCGGCGATTATTGCTCGAGAAGTTTGCTCGTAATTCGGTATTTCCACGAGCGGCCGAATCTTGTTGTAGATATCCTCTGCAACTCTGACAGGACTACCGAAAGTACGGCGCCGCTCCTTTGACCTTTGAAGTAGAAGAAGGTCAGCTACTGCCCTCACAAATGTCTGACAGTGATAGAGCTCAGCTCGCATTACAGGATTCGTATCTTCAGCAAGTATTTCTTCTGAAATTGACGGCCACCAAATTTTCAATTCTTGATAATGATCATCGGTTTTGACTTCGCCGCTTTCTGTTTCGCTCGTTGGAACCCTCGCCGTTTCGATCTGGATTGTTACTCGCTTCCAAATTTTTGCGAAATCAGCTTGCGACTTTTCTGTGTGTAATTTGCCGGTTCTAGTTGAAGGATCATATGATGTCGTCCATGAGTTAGCGGAATCCGGTTGGTGAACTCTACGGAAATCGGCATTCGGATCAAGCACCACGCAATACGCCTTCGTGTTCATCATCAACTCTTCCAACAAGCGTCCTAGGAAGAAAGATTTCCCGGATCCGGACTGGGCGACTATAATGGTGTGTGCAGCCATGGCCGCGGAATGAACAAGAAAGAGATGTTCCTTCTCCTGATATCCTGCCTTTGCTTCAGGTGTCCAGTACAGTGGGTTTCCATCCCCGTCTATTTTCCACCCCAAGACCAGGTCCGTCTCGTTCTTGCTCAATCGGGTACCTTGCAACTTTAGATACCTTTCAAAGTCTTCGTTAGCTCATGAGTTACAAATGGACGACAACTTGACGGCATAGTTCTCTCATTTCGCATTCAGGATTGGCGCAACCAACAATTGGGATAATTCATCGGACAGGTTGAGGTATTGCATTCCCTTTTCCGAAAGTTGATACAGGTTGGTCTCTGGTACTTGGTTCATTAATCCCTGTTGCAATATGTAACCCATGTACTCTTCAATCTGAGTATATGATAAGTAAGCACCGTACATCAGCCTGGTCTTTGTAGCCTTATTGCTGGCGACAACTCTCAGAATGTTTGAGATGATTTCGCCTCTGCTTCGGTATTTCAATTGCAACACCCTGAAATCAAAGGATTCGTTCTTCCATGTAGGGTTCTTTCCCGTCTTATTTCTTCACTATTGTTCCTTATGTTCATACAATATGGTAGTTCTGTAGAGCGACTACATACGTAATCCGTTCGATTAAAACAGTGAAAGACAATGAGAAACTCATGTTCAGCAAGATTATGACTAGTAAAACCGTTGATTCGATGAAACTCCATAGTTAGCTTGAGTGAGGCATCGCAGGACTCGCTACGCCGAAATTACGGTTGGAATTGGCTAATTCTTGCGCATAAACTCAATAATATCGCCGCATTGTATGTCTTTGTCCTCTGGGTCGTTGACTAGGTTTTTTCGTTGCCAAGGATTCGAGTCATTTTGTTTACTCTTTTTGTACTGTAATGGATGGGCAATTTTTCCGATTTTTGATCAGAATGCCATTAGGCTGTATAAACACGTAGGAAGAGACGCTCGTCAGTTCATGCTAAGCGGCTTCTGACTGGGCAATCTTTTTACATATGTTACTTCTAATATTCGGTTTGGGATATTGTGTAATGTACTTCGAGCTTTCTGAAATTGACAGAAAGATGCTGAAACTACTTCTTGATTCAGAGGGACACATACCAACGCATGAATTATCCCAGCAACTTGGAATCCCATTGAGCACTGTCCAAAGGCGTCGCAAGAGGCTGGAAGAGACCTATCTGATAAAGACTTACTCGTTAGACCCCATGAAGTTCGGATACAGACGGATTGACCTTCTCATTTACACTGAAGGCGGGGAAACGATGAACATCGGCAAAGAACTATTGAAACGCGAAGAGGTAACGTCAGCTTTTAGAACCATAGGAGAACACACGATAGATTTGCGAGTTGAAGTCTTCGTCAAAGACAACGGCATTTTGCTCGATCTCATGGAAGAAGTAAAGGCCATGAAGGGAGTCAGGGACGTAGTCTGGACTGAAGTGGTTGCAACCATAGGAAGGAAGAGCCCTCCGAATCACATTACAATTTAGTGCATCCTACGCCATTCTCGAGTCATTATATATGGTAGGTTTCAGAAATGGCGAAAAAAAGCTGCTGGACATTGGAGATCCGGCCGTGCGAATTTTAGCGTGACTTTTTCTTTTTATGAACGGGGCCTGCAATGGTTTTTCCCCCACGAGGGCCACTCTTTTTGGTGACTGCGATATGCATGTATTTCCCACCTGGCAATTTCTTGGTCCTATATCGAATTACTCCTCCTCTTGCCTTTTCCATACTCGTCGGCATGATGGTCACATATGACTACAAAGATCGTTGTAATATTTGCATTGGTATTCTCTTCACAGGGAGCGGATAGAGTTCTAGTGCTTTCTACCTTCATGCTTAATGCCTCGAGAAACTGATTGCTATTGGAGATCAAAATGTCAGAACAGAATCCTTACTCGAAGAAAATGAAGAAAGAAAATGTTGACGCGATAACGAATCCAGACATTGACGAAAATCTGAAGGATGTGGTGCCCGACACCCCAAAAAATCCAGTAAAGCCCAATATTACCGCGCGCAAAACAAGAATTCCAAATCGAGATCAAGATGCTGCTAATGAATAGTAGAGGCGGCATTAACTGATACATGCCTGACAAGAATTCGTGATGAACTAATCACTGCTCACCTTGAATTCCCAGCCCCATTCTGCGCCTTCGTCCTTCGCGTTAGAAATGTACTGCATAAGACTGGCTGCCAATTGATCCTTTGGAATTTGTTCTCCTTCACCATCGACGAAAGCATCACCATTTGGGCGTATGTCGTAGTGTTTCTCCAGATCGGGAGCAGTCACCGCGCAGAGCTTGATACTGGTGTCACCCGAAGGTTTTGAGATGGAGAGATTACTTCCAGCTGGATCACAGAAGACATCTACCCAGGTTCCTTTCTGGACGGTCGCCATCAGATTGACTAGTTTTGGAAGGTTTGACTCTATGATTTTCCATGCCTGATCGGTGTTCATGTTTTAACACTACATTGGAGATGTACTTACGTTTGTTTTCAGAGCGGTTCTTTGGTGTAATTTTCGTCAGATCTCAGAAACATCGCAAACTCTGATCGATTATCCTCAAACGAAAGTTTTCACTCTACCACTTCTTTTCCAGGGATCAGGGCCGATTGTGGGCATGGCACAGACGGTAAGATTGAACAGATCCAAGGAAAAACGGAGCGAGAACCTACGAAAAGCGCAGAGAAGAGTCGGAAAAGACTAGGTAGTTAGCTCTGACTTTCAATAAATCAACGAGAAGCAAAGGTAGAAAATACCGAGATTCGCAGTAGATTTCAGATAGAGCATGACATTACAATCTCCCGAACCTTTTCAGCGAGAGTATTTTGATTGGTCTGAGGAGGAGTTTGCACAAAGGTTTGTTGAAAAGGTCTCTGCCGGAAGGCTCAGACAAAATGAATCCTACATTGATCTGAAGATAAAGAAAAAGCCCATCGGGCAAAAAGTGAAAGCGGCTTACCAGGACGCGATCAACCTTCCACACCTTGCGAAGATGCTCCCGGGCCTTGCTACCAACCCAACGCCTGTGGATTATGCCAGATCCGTCAATAACTTCTTGAAGGACAACAGAGGACGTGACCTTTTCCATTGGTGGAGGAAGTTGAGAGGAGGAATCAAGACCCCGCTCTTCGGGTCCGCTGATATCATCAATGTCTGCAACCTCAAGTGCGTCCATTGTTACTGGTGGACCACAAGAGAACCGACCGCCGGTGAGCTGACCCCCGAGCAGTGGAGGACCGTCATTCAAAACTCCTACAAGAAGATGAAGATAGCCAACGTCACTGTAGTCGGTGGCGAACCAATGATGAGAAAGGATGTTGTCAAAGTCTTCTCGGAAGAAATGAAGAACAGGATTAGCGTGGTTACGAATGGCATGTTCCCGATGATGGAAATCAATGGACTTTACTTCGTGTCCGTAGACGGAACCGAAGAGACTCACAATCGCATCCGTGGTCCAAACACCTATGCGCGGATAAAGAAGAACGTGCAAGATTTTGTCGATGCTGGTGGAAGGGTCGACATCAACATGACCTTGAACACTTTGAATTACAAGACCATAATGGACGTCATCCACGAGTGGGATGATATGGCGGGGAGGATCAGCATTCAGTTCCATACGCCGTTCGTCGATAACGATCCGCTATGGCTGCCTTTCGGTGAGGAGAGAAACAAAACCATTGATAGCATTCTTGATTACAGCGCCAATGAAAACAAGCACTTTGTGATAAACTCCAAGGAACAGTTTGAGTTGCTGCGTGGCAATTGGGGATACAAATGCCCCAATTGGATGATCCTTCCACTTGACTACAGAGGCAACATAAAGATGCCATGTTGCATGGGAAGCTCAAACAAAGATGCGTTGCAACCACAATGTGACAAGTGCGGGCTTGCCCCTTACTCTGGCGTTCTCGCGGGGTTGTTCCCGATAGAGAAAGTAATGAGCAATTGAGCAAAACGACAAATCCTGGGTCTCCCAGACTAATCTTTCATTCATAGTCTTTTCATGCATCTCACTCGCCGTGATGTTTTGACTGTCGTTATGACAGTTCAGGATACTCCTTGACTTCTGGTGGCTTTCTTCCTTGTCTGTTAGCGATTCATTAACTATCAATTTCTGACCAAATATCATAAATGAACCATGAAAAATGTGGAGCTAGCGCTCATTCTGGAAATATGCTAGCTGCTGAAGAATTTGGCCGATATTCATCATACTGCAGAGACAAAACAGGTGAATCAGAAGTACTTGAAGATGCGGACATTGATTGTGGCTTCGCAGAAATGACCTCATCAAAGTCACTCTTGACTAGAACCATGGCGATACCACTGACTTGCGTTCTTAAGGTCCAGAACAGAGTTTAGCAAACAAAATGGAAATAGGACAGAACAATCCAAAAATCGGCGTAATTACTTTGGCGTAATTTTGATCGCGACTGTAGGGCATACAGTTTCGCATGCCATGCAGTATATGCAATCTGCTTCTCGCAGTGGGTCCATTTTATCTGTCCTGTACTTATTCCACTTATCAGAACCCTTTTCGATCTTTACCTCCTCTCCGGAACCGCCCTTTCCGTCGCCCTTCAAGAACCAGGCAAACACATTCACCGGACATTGATCACTGCACTGTCCATCAGCTATGCAAGCTTCCCAATCGACAGCGACGCTAGTTCCGTGAATACCGAGTGAAGTTGGATACGGATTTCCATTCGCGTCATTTCTTCGAATGCCTTCCGCACGGATTTCATGTCCTTCATGAGTTCCCGTTACGGGATACTCACTACTTTTTGACATAAAGTCGTCGTCAATTGGCTTTGGTTTGTAATCTAGAACAGAAACATCGACCATGAAAGTTTGACCTTGATTTCAGAGACTTCAAGGGAATATAGGTGTTGACCGTTTGAATCTTATCGGAATACTTATGCTAGATCGCCCATAAATATTCAGAAATTAATCTCTAAGAAAATTGTTCCCGGAAATGTTTCAAAAGATGAGCGAATGATTTCACTGTTATCAATCATTACAAATCTAGCTCGCCCGGCCCTTTATACAGCGCAAAAGGTACGCATCACTAGCAAGGACTCTCGTCAGGTCAACTAACCAATTTACCCAGCAACGCTTGCCATTCCATGCGGATTTGTTTATTCGGCAGCGAAATGTGTTTGCTTTGCTTCAATATTCGGTCACAATTTGAATAGCTAGTTTTCATATCACGTAAAACCAACGGAAGATACTATATGCGTGATGTGTTCGTGATACAAACAATTGAATCTTTGATCCCTAATATTGGATCTCCCGGAAGAGATTTTGCGTCTTCACCGTAAGATTTGTGAGCGATGGAAAAATGATTGACTTCATCACTCTGGCCATAGCAGGAGTGTTTGGAGTAGTGAGCGTTTTGTTCGCGATGTTCTTCATTCTTATCAGGCAACAAAGCGGTAAGCATAGTTTTGGAACCCAAGATTATCGCAATTCGTACAAGCGAGATGGTAGTTACGCAAATGGCGGGAATCCATTCAAGCAACGCCCGCCAAGTCAAAATCTCAAGGAGCAACAGACAATCAGAGCAGTGATCATACCTCTCGCCGTAATTGCAATTCTGGTTTCAATCTTCTTTGATATATTTGCAGGTCTTCTCATCATCTTCTTGCTGCCCGTGGTGGTCAGATTCATTCGGATGAGGAATGAACCAAACAGCAACAAGGCCAGAAACGAAAACCGTTTCTCTCGCTAGAGTTTTTTCGCTAGAATATTCTGCACGCTTCTCTTTCTACATATGTTCTGAAGGCAACCCTTGCAAAAGACTTGCGACAAATAAAGATGTGCTGGACTAACTAAAATCGCTTAATGTAGCTACCATTCTTATGATTGTATGGGTAAAATCATCGCTTCTTCATATGATGAGGCAAAAGAAAAATAACTGTGCGTATTTTGGGAAGCTCCTTTAATCAATTACAAACAAAAAGTCAGATGTTTCGGCCACTAAGAATTGTTCTCGTCATAATACTGCTTTCTCTTTCAGCAGCCGTTGTACTTCCGCTGAATGTAACCCATGCCCAGACAGCGTCCCAATTGACAGTAATGAGTCAGGACACGAAAGGTGCAGCAATTACGGGCTACTTTGCCATCTTGTACGATAGTAGCCACAGCGTCGTTGCATCTGGATTCACGCCGGAGACTTTCTCTACGACTCCAGGACAGGTGTACAGCTTGGAGGCAGAGAGCTTTGGAAGCTGTGTCGTAACCAACTGGTCGAACGGAGCTTCCAGTGATCCGATGTCATTCACCGCCACAATTGGAGCATCTTCAGTCTCGGCGGTCTACAACTGCGGCACATCTACAGCATCGACTATCAATATCTCGACTGTGAATTCTGCGGGTGGTCAGATTTCTGGCTACTACATTGCTCTTTTGCAGAACGGTGCGCAAGTTGAAAAGTGCTTCTCTTCATGTTCATTCTCTGTAAGCGGCGGACAAACGTATCAGGTCGCCGCGTCTTCCTTCGGCTCGGAGATCTTCAACCACTGGCAGAATGACAAGTCTGCAGGGTTGGAAACTGTCAATGTACCAACTACCAGCACGACCATCAGCCTAACAGCGGTCTACGGAGGGACGGCAACCACAACCACCAACAGAACCAGCACGGGTTCTGCCGGAATAACCATCTACGCAAGCAGGATTCCCGCATCTTACTGGGCCCCGTGTTTTGCGACGACTTGCAGTGCTGGAACTGGCCCCGGAGCGTCGATGTACGTCATATTGTATGACTCCTCAATGAACGTCGTCCAGACAGGATTTGCGAACGAAAATGGATACACATTCACCGGACTCACAGCGGGCGCCACGTACTACGTCTATCCGTCAGACTGCGACCTCTGTCATGGCTCCACACACGATGTGCTGTTTCAGTACTGGGGAGATAACAGCAGCGTAAGGCCGATGGCTGCAACTGTAGGAGAGAGCCTTGATGCTTGGTACTCCTGCACAAACGGCTGCACGGGAATCTAGGCAGCCGCTGCTTTCTTTTGCAGCGGTATGCACACGTAGGAGAAACCCGGTGGGATAAACCATGAATGAGTTTCTGATTTCGGATTCTGAAAGTACCGCACAAGTCTAGGGAAAAAGAATAGGTTCTTGGATCCTCGAGTGTTTCCACTAGGAAAAAAGAGACGGCTGGAAACAGTCAGCTTTCTCTCTCACATTTTGTCTTCGGATTCAGCCTTGAATCCAACTTAACGATGCGCTCCATTGCAGTGTGGTTTCTTGCTTGGTGACTGCATCTGCAAAAAGGAATGAAAACTTTGCCATCTACTTCTGCAAGTTTCGGGTCGTCAAGACTTGCCCTGATTATTACTGTCTTTGGTTATCGTACTTTTTCATGAATATTGCATTTGCAGAATGGGAATCGCGACGTTTGTTTATCAGATGGCGACTACGAGTCTGCAAGTACGCAACACCTGGTCGTATGCTTTAAGACCTCTAAGACAAATGAAAAAATAGAATGCGTGGCCTGAAACTTGGGGTCTTCTCTTCGAAATGGCAGTGGTAAAGGAGAGCACGATCGGCATAATCGGGCTCGTGAAGACTCTGAGCGATCCGACCGTCAATCAGTTGTTTCCGAAGATATTTTCTCGCTACACGCCGTTTCTAGTTGGACGAGCGCCAATCCTCGAAGCAACGAAGATATTGACCGCGTCGCAAGTTAGTGCAGTCATAGTTTCGGACAGATCCTCTGCGAAAGGAGGTGTGCAATACAAAGCCCTTGCCGGATATCACATCCTGTCCAATCTACCAGCCAAGGAAGGAAGTTTTTCGAAATTTTTTGCCCGCCCTTGCAAGGTCGTCGCGCAGCCAATTCAGATCGTGGATGAAAATGAGCATCTGAAGACGGTCGTCAAAACGATAGGGGAATCTCGCGTCGGAGTTGTGCTT
>DATLTL010000201.1:0-3489 GCA_035533635.1 Nitrososphaerales archaeon | reverse complement strand
GCAGCAACTCTCCTTAATCTCAAAGATGCCGGTACTGGTGGCTAATTGTTACAGAATTTCCTCGGGCAAAGAACCAGTCCAGCCCGATTCCAATCTGAACACCGCAGCAAATTTGCTCTACATGCTTAATGGAAAGCCTCCAACAGATCTCGAATCATGGGCTCTTGAGCGAGAGTTAATTCTGTACATGGAACACGATTTGAATGCTTCTTCCTTTACAGTAAGAGTGATCGCTTCAACACTCGCTGATATCTATGCCGCGTGCACCGGAGGAGTTGCTGCGTTAAAGGGTCCTCTTCATGGTGGAGCGAACGAGGCGGCCATCGAGATGCTTCTAAAGATGGGGAACCCGATGCAAGGTGAAGCGATGGTTCTGAATATGCTCGCAAATGGCGAGAAGGTGATGGGATTCGGACACAGAATTTACAAGGAATTCGATCCTAGAGCCCAATTGAGCAAAAAGTTACTGAAACGCTTGGAAGAAGGTAAGGGCCGGTCAGCCTCTCTTTATGAGCTCGCAGATACCGTAGAAAAAAAGATGTGGGAAATGAAGAAACTACCTGCGAACTTGGATTTTTACGCCGCTCCCATCTTCCATGTTTTGGGGATACCGATCAAAGTATACACTCCATTATTTGCCGCGAGTCGAGTAGTCGGCTGGGTGTCGCACTACAACGAACAGCTAAGTGACAACAAGATCTTCAGGCCAGATGCGATCTACGTCGGGCCAAACAAACTCAAGTACTTGCCGATGAACGAACGGTAGCGAAGCGCGATTTTACTGCGTTTTAGCTATTGACGACGCACAGCTTCGGGAGAAATGAGACATCATCTTTTTTCTCAATATTCCAGACAAAATCAATGATCTTTTCCATTTGAGAGTTCTTCAGAAACCTCTTCGTAAGAAGCTTGAATTTGGATACTATTTCGTCTTGAGTCATGGGATTTCTTGGGTGCCCTTTCGGGATATTGACTTGCTTCGTTATCGTCTTGCCATCTCTTAGTTTCACAATTATTCTGTTAGCAATTTCAGATGGATAGGATGACGTAAGATCCTTGTCCTCTTTGACCGTGATTTTCTCCAGGAAACTAATGATCTCTGGATTCACAAGGTTTCTTTGGGAGTATGTTGAATTCTGTATCTTTCCTTCCAGAAGGGCCATTCCCACAATGTATGGAAGGCTATGGTCGGCAGTCTCTTTTGTCTTAGGTGCCCACTTTTCCTTGTCCTTGCCAAGGATCGTGTAGCCCGCTTCATGTGTATCGATTTCTACTGACACTATTTCTTCCGGATTCCCTATCTCCTTTCTAGCTTCGAATGCAGCCCATATTGCACTCTGCGAATGATATTCAGCGGGATAATACTTGATGTATGTCTCTGGAAGCTTGAAGTGGGTACCACTGCGTTTATTGCCGAATGCAGAGACATCAAGATCAAATCTGCCAGACACTTGATTAAAAAAACCCATCTCTCCTTCGAAAATTGGAGAAGGACCTGAAATGCCCTCTTTGGCAATTAGGGCAGAAAATACAGCGTTCCTAGCTGCATTCGCAAATGAAAACCCCTTCCAGTCAGACATGTTTCCAGCTCTGACCTGCCTCATGGCGATGTGAGAATTCAGACTGATGTTCACTGAATTGGTAAGTTCCTCTAAATTCAAACCATAGAGTCGTCCCGCTCCGAGCGCGCTTGAAACAAGACCGTAGCACACATGATCCCAACCTCGCGACCTCAAAATGGCAGCATCACATAGTCTACACTGGATTTCATAAGCCAACACGATTGCCACGAGCAGATCTTTCCCGCTCTTTCGATTAGCCTCACTCGCGGCGAGGCACGTCGATATGTTATCGCTCGGATGTGCAGGCTCTTTGGAAAGATACGTATCGTTAAAATCAAAATATCGAATCAAAAGCCCATTCGCGAATGTTGCAATATCCGGCGTCGTCTTCAGTTTGGTACCTAGAACCGTCGAGGTTTTTCCGAGATAGTTGTTCTGAACTAAATTTCGTGTTTTCCTAGCTGGTATTTCATTATAGGTGCCAATCGCGCAACCCAAACTATCGAGTATTCTCTTCTTAGTTTCAATTATTGTCTCATCATCAATATACTCATACCTCAAGCCATGTGCATACTCGCTCAATTGTTTAGCCAAATAGTCCATTATCTTCATTACCTCTAGCCCTGAAAAATCTGAATTCGTCTAGATAAGCGTGATCAAGACTTTTTGAAAAGTATTGATTAAAAAAGTGTGATGCCATTGTAATTATTCTGCCGAGTGTATCTTTCGCGCGGTTTTCGGTGTTTAGCGCGATTTAAAAAATTACACTTTAGTTCCAGAACCGATCAAGAATATTAGATGATAGTTTCGAATTTTTTGAAGGTGCTTCTCAATGTCTCGTTGAGCCCAACTTGATCTTATGGTATGGAGTGGACCGGCTGGTCTCCACCACATCTTGGTGCTGGACCATCATTTTCTATTCGACGATCCATGGTTAAAACCGTGTGATGGCGCGTATAAAATTGTATTGCAAAAAATTCGAAAATGGAATCGAGGGAAATTGAACCCCAGACCTCCCGCATACTCGGCCGTTCATGTGCAGGAGCAGTGATTCAGAAGGGATTTAGTCATTGAAATCCTCTCTTGGGTGCGGGCCCGGAGGTGTCCACGTTGATTTAGGACGTGAATCCTGATTTTTTACTTCTTGGCCGTGGATCGTCCCACGTCCACGTCCAGATATTACATTAACTTGAATTTAAACATTCGAAACGCAAGCTGCGATCCGCACTGACTCTTCGCGAGTCAAGAATTTGACTTTGCGTTTAGCGCCTAAACTTGCCCAATTCATCTGGGAACGACGCCCTTTTTGCTCATGCTGGAATGCTATGATAAGTACATTTTTGGAAAAATATTCAAGATTTATTCTGCGAGAAGCTCACTCATTCGTGGAAAAAGTGAGTCTCGTTAAGAGATATTCCTAACACACTCGTACTCCCCGTGGGTGCTGAGGCGATGGTCTTCGCCACTACAGTAGTGTCGAATACGGGGGGTCTCTTTGTGTCAAAAGCTCCTCCAGCGTCCCAATAGACAATCCTTCAGTAGCGAGAAGACTGGGTCTACCTTCAGCGCTGCCCACGTTCAGCATGGCTGGAGGAAAGGCAAAGTCCAAGAAAGCTACCAAAGCATTGCAAACGACGCCAACTTACTAAGTAGTCTTTTGCGAAATATCTCGAATATGTGATTCATACAACGTTCTTGTAAGAATCAGTCTTTAGCAATGCTTTACTCAAGGTCAGCTTGAAATGGACTTGCCCCTACGTAGGAACAATCCTGCTAGAGTAACGATTACAATTACAACGGCGACGACGACTATTGCGATGTAGAGACTTATCGTACCGCTAGCTTGCGTGCTAGTAGTAGCTAGAGTCGTCTGAGAGCTGCTCGATGTTGCTACAGAGCTGTTTGAGTTTGTGGAGCTTGTTGTTAC
>DATLTL010000200.1:0-3634 GCA_035533635.1 Nitrososphaerales archaeon | reverse complement strand
CGCTGTTTCCGCAAGCATGTTTTCAAGAGGCGTTGCTCCAGCCTTGATCATATCCCTCCCGGTCTCATAGACATTAAGATCGACGTGACCCCAAATGCATTGTGACGATATTCCGACAAAGACGCCCTTCTTTGTCAGATCAGAAATCCGTGCAACAGCTGACGAAGAAATGTGGCCCAGTCCCGAGCCTTCGATAATTACTCCCTTTACTTTTCTCTCTTTTCCAATGTAATCCAAGATCGAATAATCGAATCCTGGATAGAACTTGATCAGCGCAACGGCATCGTCGAATTTCGATTTCAGTTTGTACGAATCGCTGGTCTTTTTGGCACCTTGCTTCCTACCGCCAGTCATTGTGATTTGATTCTCCATTACTCGTGCAATGCAAGGTACATCAATGGATTCGAATGCGTCTCTACGGCTAGTATGGTTCTTCCTTACACGCACGCCCGAATGTATCGCTATGTAATCGTCATTCTCAGTCTCGTGCATTGCAACATAGACTCCGGGCAAGTGTGAATTAACTGCGAATGCTGAAGCGGCCTTCAAATTTAGGGCTCCATCCGAGGATGGGCGGTCGGAGGATCTCTGCGCGCCCACGAGAACGACTGGCATTTCGTTTCCAATTAAAGAAAAGCTCAATGCGGCTGAAGCGTACGCAAGAGTGTCAGTACCTATCATAACCACAACGCCGTGAGGTGACTTTTCCTTGCAACGTTGGATTATCTTTTCTGAGAGAATCTGCCACTCCTTCGGACCTATATTTTCACTAAAAACTGAGAATACAACTTCTGTATCGATGCTGGCGATCTCATCAAGTTCTGGAATCGACGCGTAGAGATCCATCGCTGAAAGCGCCGGATGCACTGCTCCCGTTCTATAATCGATCCGACTCGCGATAGTCCCCCCTGTGCTAAGCAGAAGGAGATTCTTCCTTTCAGATGTCGGAGCTTTGTTCGCATGATCTTCGGTCTTCGTTGAGATGCTTGCCATCTCCAAAACCTTGATTTTCTTGATACTGTCAGCCTTCAATCCAATGTTATAGCCAGACTTTAATTTGAGCACGATATACTCGGAATCTGCGTGCTCGTATCTTGGGATAACAATGCCAGCAGTCACAAGGCCATCTACGGTCTCTACTTCGATCTTTTGCCCAACTTTTGCGTTGAACTTTTCAAGGACTTCCTCTCCGGAGCTACGGCTTTGCTTCGGGGAAGAATGATCAGTAGTGGGCAAGTATTATGCCAGGTAGAGAATTTTCTGAAATAGGATATTAACGTTGAGTTCTGTCAACTTATTTGGCGGACGAATTTGATTTGTCCGCTCTTGGAAATTGACTTCGAGGCATCGACTCTCAGGATTACCGCTTCTTTACTGGGTTCCTGCACCATTGCTTCACCTGCATCGCCTTTTTGTGGAGAGTGGTCGAACTTCAACCACCCTCTGCGAGATATGTTCATTACAGCAACCATATCTCTGTCAAACCATTTCTCGCATTTCTGACACCAGAGCTGTCTGGGTTTGCTTCTGTCACCTTGGAGTCTCTCCCCGCATTGGTAACAGAGCGAACTTGTTCCATTGGTCTCAGATTTCGTCAGGTGGATTATCGGGACTCCACTCCACTGGGCTTTGTACTCGATCTGTCTCTTGATCTCGGCAAATGGCCAGTGATTGTTCATTTGCCTGCGATAGTCTTTGCCTTGATAGTTGCCTTTATGGTACATTCGTCTTATATTACGAATGTCTTCAAAGACAATCCGCTGCCTATTCTCCTTCGCCTTTTGGACAACATCTTTCGAAATAGCATGAAGGATTCTCTTTACACGTTCGGTTTTTCTCTTCCCGTACTTTGAGCATATCTCCTTCCTGATTCTAACATCGTTCCGCTTCAACGATTTTAGAATGTCTTTAGTCGTCTCACCTATCTGGATGATTTTGCTCATGTCGTAATAGATAACAGCGTTCTTGTTTCCTACACATACATTTCGAAGATTCCTGTCGATTCCTATTGTGCCTGTCACCTTGTCCGGTAATGGTACGTCTTTTGAGATGCACAACGAAAGACTTGTTTCTGTCAACGTGAACGAGTTAACTTTCAGTTTTGGATCTGATAGAATACACTGTGCGTGTTTTGTTAGTTGGATTTCCTCAAACCGTCTATTGCCTAGAGGAATCACGACCTTACCGCTGACAATCTTGAATCCGTAGCAGGAGACAAGAAGAGGTTTCCCTAAGTTCGATGCTTTGGTTGGAACTCCGCGCTTGATTGATTTCTTTCTCGAAGCGAGAATTCCCGATGCTTTCGAGATAGCACATAGCTTGTAATATGATGGCACATTATACCGATTCAGTTCTTTATACGAAACTAAAGAAAGACGTTTGAGTGCGGTTGCGTTTCTGGCAAGTCCTATCCCGATGCAATCGTTCGTCATGTGCATAAATTCTCTCATTAAGGCGAGAACCTCAGTAGTGGGATGGTATGACTCCTTGAATGATTTTCTCGCCGAAGGCATTTTTCCCATTCTTGATTCGCAACTCCACCCAGATGGGAAAAAGCGGGGAAGAGATTGCGTACGAGCTAGTGGATGGCGCCCTATTATTAAAAAGAGAAAGTAGTGTCTCAGCTATGGTACTGGTCAAGATCGTCTGACCATGTCAAGTGGCGCTTTACTTTAAATGACCCGACAAGGGTTTGAAAGGCTTGCAAAACGTGCAAGCCTTAGTTTCTCATCACCTATAGTACGGAACTGCCACTTTCTCGACGGGTTTTCCTTCTCTCGAAGTCTTGACCTTGCGTATAGCGTCTTCAAAGTGCTTCATGGTCACGACCGCATCAGTGGCGTTTTTCTTAGCGTCTTCGGGTTTGGGGAACTTTGCTACGTACTCTTGCAGCACTAATGAGACTGCGGTATTCACCACCGAAGTAATGTCCGCTCCCGTGAAGCCATCCATCATTTCAGCGACGCGTTCCAAGTCTAGTTCCTTGGAGATCGGTTTGTGCTTCACTTGAATGTCGAGTATCTGTTTCCTTGCTGGTTTGTCTGGCGGCGGAATGAACAGCAGTTTGTCGAATCTTCCGGCTCGCAACAGGGCTGGATCTACCATGTCCATTCTGTTCGTCGCTGCGAGAACGACTACCCCGTTCAACGCCTGAATTCCATCGAGTTCGGTGAGAAGTTGACTTACGACCCTTTCCGTTACCATGCTGTCTCCTCCAAGTCCTCTCACTGGCGCGAGTGCATCGATCTCGTCGAAAAAGATAACGCACGGTGAGGCTTGCCTAGCTCTCCTGAAAACTTCCCTTACACCTCGTTCAGACTCTCCAACCCATTTTGAAAGTAGCTCGGGGCCGCGGACGCTGATGAAATTAGCCTCACTTTCGGTCGCTACAGATTTTGCCAGAAGTGTTTTTCCTGTTCCTGATGGACCGTACAGCAGGATGCCTTTAGGCATGCTGTATCCTATGGCTGTGTAAAGGTCAGGATACTTCAGCGGCCATTCGACGGCTTCCTGCAGCTCCTTCTTGACCGTCTCCAGTCCGCCAATGTCCCTCCAGTGAACATCAGGTGTCTCCAAATAGACCTCGCGCATAGCAGACGGCATCACATCTTTCAGCGCATTTTCAAAATCATCC
>DATLTL010000199.1:0-5410 GCA_035533635.1 Nitrososphaerales archaeon | reverse complement strand
TTTCTCTACCTTAACATCGTCAATGTCGACTCTGTACTCGTCGCCGACTTTTTCGGCAACTGCGAGAAGAGCGTCAGCACAGAGTGCCGCAAGCTGATCCGATTCTTTGCTGATCAACTTTGACGCCATTGATGTCTTTGCTACTTTGACAAGCCACTTTCTGTCCGTTGGTGGAACCGCTATTGCAAGTTTATCCAGAATTTGGAGCGCTTTTTGGGCCGCCTTTCTGTAACCGTCAACGACGATTGTTGGGTGGACGTTTTCCTTGATCAGCTCTTCAGCGTTTTCGAGCAACGCACCAGCTAAGATCACAGCGGATGTCGTTCCATCGCCGACTTCGTTGTCGGTTGTCTTTGATATCTCGACGATCATCTTTGCGGCTGGATGCTGCACGTCTATCTCCTTCAAAATCGTGGCTCCGTCGTTTGTGATCGTGACGTCTCCCAAAGTGTCAACGAGCATCTTGTCCATTCCTCTCGGACCTAGACTGCTCTTTACAATCTCAGCGATCAATTTCGCCGCGAAAATGTTGTTTCTCTGTGCATCTCTTCCCTTGTTTTCTGATGTCCCCTCTTTCAAAATTAAAACTTGTTGTCCTTGACTCATAGCTATGACCTTCTGGATACTAACCTTATGAAACTAACTAGAGGCGAAAGATATTTAGGTTTATCGGGTTCTATAATTCTCAACGTAGTGGGATAACAGTATCTGAATTGATGGCCAATATCGATAACATTGACGTGTTGTTCGAAGTTCTTGGGAACGATACGCGCCGAAGAATTCTTCAACTTCTGGCCGATGAACCTCGCTATTTCATTCAACTTTCGAAGGATCTTGGCGTCAGCCAGCAAGCGGTCTTGAAACATCTAGAAATTCTTGAACGCAATGGATTTGTTTCCTCTTTCGAAGGTGAAAGTGATTTCGCCGCTCCCAAGAGGAAGTACTATCAATTAGATCGATCATGCATGCTCGCCATTGGCATCACCAATGACGCTGTGCAATTCGTATTTCACGACATACCTCAGGAAAGCGGCAAGGGAAAGCCCTCTCAAACAGAGTTCAAGTCATTGCAGCGCCAGCTCTTGGAGCTTGAGAGAGAAAACGACGCATCCAAAATTTTGAATCTTAGCGATTCTCTGCTGAAAGAGATCAATGCAAAGCTCACCGAACTAGCAAACACAGAGATTGCATTGCTTCGACTGAAACAGGGCATTACGCGTGCTGCGCACGAAGCCATCAGAAACGCCTTCGATCAAGACCTCCAGCGCCAGATAATCTATTCAACTATTGGAGAGGAGAAAAGACCCGATGTTAACGAGCTCTCCGAAATGCTCGACGCACGGGAGCGAGAGATCAACGAAGCCCTAAAGGCGCTCAGATTGCGTCTCCAAGACAACATCATGTTTCAATAATAAAAAGGGCAAATTTTATAGACGCTAAGATCGAATGCACTGAGCGAGTAGTGAGAAAAATGCCGATGGTTAGCTCTGGCGATTGGGAGTGCCCAAAATGTCACGGCAAGAATATAGTCATGGCGAAGGCCTCAAAGAAATCAGCTAAAATGATGTGTGCTGATTGCAATTTCAAGGGCTCGGCAATGCAATTTTAGGCTAGTTCGCTATCAACTAGGCACTATTGCCCCAAGATTAGAAAGCTTTTACCGGATTCTCGTCATTGTCGAATCTTTAGGCGCTTTGATCTTTTCGCTCAATTTGGAAGATATTGTTTCTCCATAGAACGGTTCTAGTCTTCTACACCCAAACACTGATAAGGAGTATTTGCGTTAATCAATATCTCTGGAGAGTTGGGCAGCAAGTTTGAGTGATGACAGGCGACGTAGCCAACGCGGTAGTTTCTATGGCGATAAGCGTCCTGAGGGTTATCAACCAAGGAGAAGTAGACGGGACGAAGAAGCGCAGAAAAGAACTGAATCCGGTGGCAAGCCTGTCGAAGCCGGCAAGGAATACAAAGTAAGAATTATTGATCGCAGCGAAAGAGGAGAGGGCGTCGCCAGGATCGAAGGGTTCATCGTTTTCGTGCGCGGCGCGAAACCTGGCGAAGAAGTCAGAATCAGAGTTTCAAACGTGGGAGCTAGGGCAGCGACCGGCGAAATTATTCCTGAAACTACTGCAACAGCTCCTGCAGCAGAATCTGCTCCTGCAGAAGTTACTCCGGCAGCTCAACCAACAAGTTAGCTAGCCGAAGAATTCGGCTAGTGTAGGATTTTTCATCTGCGAATCGGCTGCCTTGATTAGATTTGAGACTCTGATCCCTGCTCTTCGCACCCCGATGCCTTCGTTTTCATCAAAAAAAGAGTTGAAAAGCTCTGAACCAACTTCCATAAACTTGGCTTCCGAGCTTGTTGGAGCGTCAAGAGTTCTTGCACGATTCTTTGTTTTCAAATCCGTGGTAATCGCAATTATTCCTACGGATTTGCAAAGTAGTTTCTTGGCTGCAAGTCGCTCCGATATATCTCGACAGAGTGGCGCGAGCTCGTACTCAAAATTGAATGCTCTTGCGTCCTGTTTCAGCGTAACGATTCTGCTTAACTGTTCTTGCTCCCTTTCCTGAACTATGTCGTCGTCGATCCCTTGCGCTGACAGTTTCAGCTGCGGGCCGAGATTTTTGCCGAAAATGCTGGATAGTCTTGCCTCATCGCAGTTTGCAAGATCTTTAACTATTTTGATCCCCATCGCGCCTAACTTTTCTTCCGTCTTTGGTCCAACCCCAAATAGCTTCCCAACGGGCAACGGATCGAGAAACGATCGAACTTGGTCAGGAAGTATCATAGTCAGCCCATCAGGTTTTTTTGCGTCAACCGCCATCTTTGCGACCAATTTATTCGGACCGATCCCGACCGAACAGGTGAAGTGTTCAGCTTCCAGAATTCTCCTCTTGATTGTAGATGCGATTTTTTCAGCAGAAGAGTAGTCGCCACGAGTGTACTCAGTGACGTCCAAATACGCTTCATCGACGCTCATTTGCTCCATCTTTTGTGAATGTGATCGAAGTATCTCCATGATTCGTTCGGAGACTGCATCGTAATAGTCCCTATCCATTGGCAGGAACACTGCATCTATGTTCTTCGAGAGGATTCTCTTTGCTAGAATTATGGGGATTCCTGACTTTACGCCGAGTCTCCTAGCAACGTAGTTGCTTGTGCTCACCGCACCGCTGTCTTCGGTCCTGCCCGAGAAAACGCAAATGACTACTGGTTTGTCCTTGATCTCGGGTTTTCTGACCTCCTCGCATTGCGCGTAAAAGTAATCGAGGTCTACGGCGAGTATTGTTCTCGCGTCACGTGAAAGGCTCATTTCGCAAGATCTTTTTCTGAAAAGAACGAATAGTAGGGAATGCCAGCTTTTCTGAAATTATCTGTCGCTCCGCGGTCAACGATTGCGATGGCCTGGACGACTGTAGCCCCAAAATCCTTGACCGCTGAAGCCGCTTGAAGTGATGAACCGCCCGTGGTTATTACGTCGTCGACTATAACGACCTTCGCGTCCTTCCTGATGCCACCTTCGATCAAGCTTTGCGTGCCGTGGTCTTTTTGCTTCTTCCTTACCCAGAACGCCGAAATTGGTTTGGAATCTTTCTCGCTGAGCAAAGCTACCGCAGTTGAAATCGGTATAGAACCGGTCTCCAATCCGCCTACGTGACTTGCTTCAGGAGCTAGCTCTCTTATCTCGGCGAGCACTAGAGATCCAACCAGATTAATGCCCTCGGGGTCGAGGCTAATTTTTCTCAAGTCCACGTAGAGGTTACTCTTGACTCCCGAAGCGAGAGTGAAACCCTCCGCTTTTTTCTCGACCGCCTTTTCAATGATGAGTTCCAAGAGTCTTTTCTTTTTCGATTGCAACTCTTCACTCTTCACGGGGGCCAGTCACGAATTCCAAAGTTCAATAAACTTTCGACAAAGTCTTTTTTCTTGCATCCAGTAGAGCCAGCGCATTCTCGAACAGAGCTCGTAGGTGGTTCGGATCTGTGTAGACGTTCACGGCAATCTTTTCTGACGCGAAAGTCTTTCCCAGATATTCTGCGAAGCTTTCCTTCCCAGCCTTGGCGAAAATCCACACATTCCCCTTGGACAGCACAGAATAACAGGAAAGAGCCTCGAACACCTGCCTGAATTCGTTCGCCCCGCTTTCTCCAATGGATTCCGGTGGCAGTATGATGCACGCCGCGTCGCTCTCGCTTATGAGATCTAGCGAGGTGGAAAGGTCCCTTGTACTTTGAACGCTAGGTGAAGTGTTGACCAAAGTCTTGTAGCCAAACTTTGCCGCCGCGTCTAGAACCGAATATTTTTCTTCATCAGTCGTGCCCTCTCCAAAAGAAACATACATGTTGGTCAGTGGATGGCAGACGTCGGTGTCGCAGATAGGCTGGAGGCATACGGGGCAATGATCATCATATTTTGCGTTCACGACCTGCGCAAGATCGAGCTTCAATAGCTCGGAAATTGTCAGTGTCCAAGCGAGGATTGCTGCTACTTTCGACGGCATTTGTTCCTGTAGCGATCTCTTTCTGTTCATCATGGCAAGGTCGCCAACATCCTTCATCATAGAGACTAGCGCATTCATCGGAGTCAAACGAGTGTTCTCGTTCTGATATAATTTGGAAATGAATACCTGCCACTCTTTGAGAGTTCTCGGCTGCGCGAAATCTGCCAAAGAGGCTTGAGAAAGTTCAGCTTTCGACCAGGTCGGACGGGGCGCGTTCTTTCCGTATTTTTGCCACGCGAGTGATGATAGATCAATGTTTAGCTTGTAAGCCAAAGAGCATATCCACGAAAAAACATCGGCGAGGCTAGGCTCGATTAATGTACTGTCTTGTGACTCCATCGGATTCACGAGTTCCGCGACTTCCTCGACGAGTCTCGAGATCATGTATTCGGTGGTGTGCTTGTCGTGTCGCTTTCCGTAGATTCGCCCGAACTTCGTTAGCCATTCGTCGAGTGAAAGATCGTCAAAAGTTTGACCGCTACCTTTTTCGTTTGAGGGAGGATTACTTGCGGAGAGGAGCTTTTGGTCGCCAGTGCTAGCAAAATCTGCCATAAGCTAATGAAGAATACGACTGACCTAAACTAAAAGGTTTGCAATCGGCTATAACAACAGCTCAATTCGTGTGGCAAGTGTTGCTCTTGATTCTGAAATCTTGTAAGGAATGTCAACACAGCTTTTCAGAATATCTCTTTCAAGCGCTATTTTGCCGGGAAATGCTAGACTTCGGACACCAACGCTTCAAACTGAATTGTTCGGATTCGCTTTCCTGGAACGGAGTCGTGCTACAACATATCCAGCAACCGCGGAAAGCACCAATCCTTCCAGTATCGAGGCAAGATAGATGCTTACAACGATTCCATGACCAAAGACCGCAGAAATCTGTTGTTGGAGCTCCAGCGAAAGCGTAT
>DATLTL010000198.1:0-3931 GCA_035533635.1 Nitrososphaerales archaeon | reverse complement strand
AAAGGCGATCGAGTTTGGCTCAGGTTTCGCGGGGACAAGGTGGAAGGGAACGCAGAACAATGATGTTTACACCCATACTGCAAATGGAAGGATAGTAACAAAGACAAACAACTCCGGCGGAATTTTGGGCGGTATCACAATTGGGATGCCAGTCGTGTTCCGCGTCGGCTTCAAGCCAGCCTCGTCAATTGCCGCCCCACAAGAGACTTTGGACATGTCGACTATGAAAGAATCCAAGTTGATCGTCCCTGGAAGGCACGATCCAACCGTCGTCCCGAGGGCCGTTCCAGTGGTAGAGTGCATGACAGCCTGCGTGATGGCCGATCTCGCAATCCGCGGCGGGTTTATTCCACGCGTCCTGAAGTAACTTCCAAAAGTTGTTTGACGGAAACTTGAGCAGACAAAACAGCTCGAAGCGCTTGAAAAAGTACCGCGATGACGTGCAGGAAATCACTAGGTCTATTCTTGATCTCGCTCTTGCGCGGCAAAATCTCACTCAGCATATCGCGGATGAGAAGGAAACCTCCGGCGCGGACATTGAAAACCACGCAGTCGAGGAAAAGCTCAGTTCCGAGATGACCGAGTACGCGAAGAGTTCCGGACTCGACCAAGAGCTCGCCCGAAAAATCGTGGAAAATCTAATAGAGTACTCGAAGATAGCGCAGCGAAAGAAAATTTATCTAAAGTCAATCAGGGCACATCTTCGCTCGTCCAAGGTCAAGTCAGTTTCAATCTTTGGAGCGGGGCGGATGGGCGGATGGTTTGCGAAATATTTTGTCGACGCAGGTTCTAAGGTGCTTCTTTTCGACGATGACAAGGCTCTTGCGAGAAAAAGAGCCAGGGAACTAGGCTGCGGTTACGCGAAGAGTTTCGAAGAAGCGGCAGAATCAGATCTGATAGTCATAGCAATCCCGATCAAAGCTACGACGGAGATACTTGGAAAGCTTGCAACTTACGAGAAGACTACAACTGCCACGATACGAATAATGGAGATATCTTCGGTCAAGAGCGAGATAGAGAAATTCTTTTCGAAGAATATTCTCCCGAATAATCTAAAGGTATACTCTATTCACCCGCTGTTCGGGTCCATCGCCAACGCATTTGCGGTCAACACTTTGATCGAGATAGGCCGGGATTCTGGATTTGTAAAAGCAATATTTCCGCATTACCGAACATTCCAGATGAGCGCCCAAAACCACGATCGTTTGATGGCGACCATGCTAACATTGCCACACGTACACGCGCTCAGTTTCGCCAATTCGGTAGCAAGAAAGAAAATCCCAAGAGATATTCACGGTCCGAGCTTCGACCATCTCCTCGAATTATCGAAGAGGGTGTTAAGAGAGAATGAGCGGGTCTACTATGAGATTCAGGCGACAAACCCGTTCGCGGATAGAGCACTAGTGGAAACGTTGAATTCTGTCCGAAAGCTGCGTAAATTAATGAAAGACGAATCCACGTTCAAGAAATTCTTCAAAGAGACAGGCCGCGTGCTCAATTAGCGAGTTGCCTCTTACCCGCAAGGAGCATCGATTTTCTTGGTGCTTTCATTCCAGTCCATATCTCGAATGACTTTGCTCCCTGCTCTGCAAGCATCAACAGGCCGTCGATTGACTTGATTTTGGATTTTCGCGCAATCCTCAAAATGCTTGACGGCTTCTTGTATCCAAGATCAAAGAATTTCAAATTCCTTGGAGCGCGAGAAAAATCGACCGCTATAGGAAATGGGCTTGTCACTGCGTTGATTAGCAAGTAGCAATTTCTGATTTCTTTTGCAAATTGCTCGTTCGACAGCGGCGCGATCCTGATTTTCGCTCTGGGAAACAGCTTTTTGAAATCTGAACGGAGCTTTTCCGCGCGGTCTCTAGTTCTGTTCATTATTACGAGCGAATCAAATCTGCGCTTTAGCACAGTGTAGGCGCACGCTCTTGCCGCGCCCCCCGCTCCCAGTATAACGCAGCTGCTCCCTTTCAAGGCGCCAAGCTTTGAGAGAGAGAAAGCAATTCCATCAGTGTCCGTGTTGAACCCAGTCATTTTTCCGTCGCACGAGATCTTTACGGTGTTTACTGCGCCGATAGCCTTTGATTGCGCATCCAGCCTGATGAGGTACGGCAATATCATCTCCTTGTATGGAGCTGTTATGTTGAGGCCCTTGACGTCATCTATCCTTTGTATTTGTTCCATTGCAGAATCGAATTTGTCATTTGAAATCTGGAACAGGTCGTATCTTCCACCGTAGCCAGTTTTCTTGAAAGCCATGTTTTGCATAGCAGGAGAAATCGACTTTTTGATGTCGGAGCCTAGCAAGAAAAATCGATATCGTTTTCTCGGTTGACTCAACAACGCCACGCCGGAATTAATTCGCTTAACTATTTAAGAGGGAATAGTTGGCATCCACGGACAATGGTTAGCGAATTACCAAAGGGTTCCGTATGCCAAAAATGCGGCGAGAAGCTCAAGGTTGCGAAATACATCGAAGAAGATTGCGCGTACTTTTACGAAGTAGCATGTCGGTGTACTGGCTCCGCCACAATTGTTCCAGTTGGCAGGCCTTTGAAACCAGGCTCGATATGCCCGAACTGTCTCATCGGGAGCATGAGGCAGGTGCCAATCCACGAAAAAGGGATGCGGCTTGCCTGCGACTCTTGCCTTGTCGTAATTCCTTTCGGCTACGCGGTTAAGGTAAATCAGTGATTTTGAGGTCTACGCGGCCGTCGGAAGTTTCTAGAGTCTTGCGGCCTTGACCTGTCAAGCGGCGGCCTGTTGCCGTGCTGCTCAAAGTGCCCGCCTCCTTCAGAGACTCTTTCCGTGAAACTGAAACCTCCGTGCCTGTTTCCGCCGTCACGATTATCGTTTGGCCTGAATCCTCTGCGATCGTCTCTTTGGAATCTTCTTCCACCGCCGCCTCTGCCTGAAAAGTGAGTCCTCGGATCTTCGGCTGGCGCTTTGTATCCAGCCGGGAGGATGTCTGTAATCTTCCTGATCGGAGCATCGGTCATACCTACGATCCTGCTAAAGTCGGGATACTCGGAGTTTGAAACAAGGGAGACGGCTTTGCCTGGTCTTCCGGCTCTTGCGGTTCTTCCGATTCTGTGGAAGTATGTCAGCGGATCTTGGGACACATCGTAGTTTATCACGTGCCCTATTTCAGGAACATCGATTCCTCTCGCTGCAACGTCGGTCGCTACAAGAAGTTCGACACGGCCTTCCCTGAAGTTTTGCATCGCGTGCTCTCGCCTGTTCTGGGAGAGGTCTCCATGGATTGGAGCTGCGCGAAAGCCCTGCATCTGAAGTCTTTCTGCAATTCTTTGTGTTTTAATCTTCGTCGCACAGAAGATGATTCCAGAGGTTATCTGGCTCTTTCTGATGTATTCGACTAGAGCCGGGAATTTGGACCGTTCGTCAACTACCGCGTAAGATTGATCGATACCTTCGAGTGAAAGTTCGTCGCTGTCTATCAGGACGTTGACGGGGTTGTTCATGTACTTTCGCGAAAGTCTCAGGATTTCTTTCGGCATTGTCGCCGAAAACAGTGCAGTCTGGCTGCCGTTTGGAATCTGTTTCATGATGTAGTCAATGTCTTCAATGAATCCCATGTCGAGCATCCTGTCCGCCTCGTCCAGGACGACGAACCTGACATCTTGAAAGTCGATGGTGCCGCGCTCCATGTGGTCAATGAGTCTTCCGGGGGTTGCGACCACTATCTGTGGAGTGCGCCTGCGGAGCCGCTCGATCTGCGGAGTGATCGACTGTCCGCCGTAGATGGAATACGCCTTGATGCTGAGGTATCTTGCTATCTTGTTGAATTCATCCGTGACCTGCAAGGCAAGTTCTCTCGTCGGCACTAGGACCAGTGCCTGAAGGTACTGCTTTGTTTGGTCGATCTTCTCGATAATCGGAAGCGCGAAGGCTGCTGTCTTACCAGAGCCGG
>DATLTL010000197.1:0-2374 GCA_035533635.1 Nitrososphaerales archaeon | reverse complement strand
CCCAGTCCTCTGAAAATTCGAAGCGTTACCTGTTTTCTCTCCTTCGATTTTTCCACTTCTCACGCATCTCCATTTTTCCACAACAGCGTTTCTTCTCTTCTGATTAGTGCCTCATATTCTGGCGGCATCTTCGGGACTGGTCTGGTTTCCAGACTCATCTGACCGTCTTTTTGTTTGACAACAATGTTCACGAACCAGTTGGCATCATCCTTCTTCGGATAGTCGGATCTTGTGTGCGCACCCCTGCTTTCCTTTCTCGCCAGCGCTGATCGGATTATGGCTTCGCAATCCAATAACATATTGTGTAAAGCAAAAGAATCAGCCCAAGACTGGTTGAATGCTCGCGGACCCTTTGCCTGAACGTTCTTTGCGTCGAGTTTGATTCTCAGAATTTCATCCAATCCCTTTTTCAAATCCTCCTCGTTTCTCACAATGCCCACGTATTTCCACATGGTCGCCGCTATTCTGTCTTTGAGTTCGAATGGGTTTTCACCATTTGTAACGCTGAAAGGCGCGAGAAGTCTCGCAATCTCCTTCTGAATATCTTCCTGAGGAATGTTGGTTACTTCGACTCCTTTGGCGTATTCAAAAGCTGCAACGCCTGCTCTTCTTCCAAAAACCAGAATGTCCGATAGAGAATTTCCACCTAGGCGATTTGCCCCGTGCAATCCGCATGCCACTTCGCCGGCTGCATACAATCCGGTCACGCTTGTCTGGGATGTTTCAGGGTCAACGCGTATTCCACCCATCTGATAGTGCAATGTTGGAGCGACCTCCATTTTCTGCTTGGTAATGTCGATTTTCGCAAATTCCATAAACTGAGAGTACATGCTCGGGAGCTTCTTCTTGATGTAGTCCGCTCCTCGGTGTGTGATATCAAGGTAAACTGCCCCATTTGGAGTTCCTCTGCCCTCCAAAATCTCATTATATATTGATCTGGCTACTACGTCTCTTGCCGAGAGTTCCATTCTCTTTGGATCGTATTTTTCCATGAAACGCTCGCCTTTTGCATTGGTCAGTATCCCACCCTCTCCTCGAACTGCTTCCGTAATCAGCAGACCTCTAACTCCGGATGGGTAGATCATGCCAGTTGGATGGAATTGTAGCATTTCCATGTCCATCAATTCGGCACCCGCTCGATAGGCAATCGAGATGCCGTCGCCGGTGCTTTCCCATGAGTTGGAGGTTACCGAGTAGACCCTTCCACAACCTCCCGTAGCTAGCACAATTGCCTTGCACCTGAAAAGTAAAAGTTCACCAGTGCGGATATTGATTCCCATCGCTCCGGAAACGGCACCGATCGAAGCACTAACAAAAATTGTGGATATCTCGACTTCGTCGATGTATGGAACATTTCGCTTCAGAACTTGGTCTTCTAGCGTCCTGATTAGCTCCAAGCCAGTTCGATCCCCCACGTGACAGAGTCGTCTGTAGGAATGGGCTCCGAAAGGACGTTGTGAGATCTTTCCATCTGGAGTTCGATCAAAAATAAATCCATACCGTTCCAATTCGAGAACACGGTCTGGAGCCTCTTTTGCAAAAATCTCAGCCATCTTCCAATTATTGATAGACTGGCCTTCCACTACAGTATCAGAAAAGTGAACCTTCCAGTTGTCGCCTGGATCTACGTTTCCAAGGGATGCTGCAATGCCTCCCTCCGCCATTACGGTGTGAGCCTTCCCCAAAAGAGATTTGCAAACAAGCATCACCCTGCCGCCTTTGTCAAAGGCTTCAATTGCAGCGCGCATGCCAGCGCCGCCAGCCCCGACTATCAAGACATCGCATTCAATTGTTTGGTAAGTTGCGTCGAGGATGTCAAGCGATTTTTGTGATGACTCCGTGTTCGTCCACAAATTTACGCGATCGCTAGCAAATTTCCAATTCTTTTGTTTATAACAATACTGGGATAGTTTTGTTACTTCATCAGGGAAACGCGTCTAAGGAAATTACTTTCAGTGACTTGCGCAACTCTTCATAGATTCCGCTAACATTAGCTCCTCGATTTGAGCTGAGCATTTTTCCTATTAACAACATCGGAATCGCAGCAACACCTGTGATCGGTTCGGGCATTATCAGAAGAGCCGTACCGAGTTTCAGCATCTTCTTTCCTGGATCGCTTCGCTCCTTGATGATTTCTCTTACGAGTTTAGTAGTTTCAGATACTTTCGGCGGTGGCACTCGGGAAGAGACTATTCCGGCGGCATCATTGATCAGTTTTGCTTTTTTTCTAGCTGCCGCTGTTATTGAAGACAAGTACGGCAACCGAATGAAACTGGAGTGTTATTTTGGCTTGTCAAGATTAATCAGGAAAGCAGTCAATATTCTCTAAAGTCATTTTTTCCGTTTTGAAATGAGCCACGCTACAACTCCAGCT
>DATLTL010000196.1:0-2146 GCA_035533635.1 Nitrososphaerales archaeon | reverse complement strand
TCATGAACTGTTTTTGCTACGCATTCTCTTGCCACTGTCTCCAATTTCTTAAGAATGGTAACGGCACTTTCGTGATCAATCTCAGGCAAGAGATCGTCGTACCGAACAGAACCAAGTTGCAAAAATCATCACGCGTAGCATCTATGAATTTACAATAATTTTTCTAATTCTGAAACTGTCCCGGCAAGCTCGTCAAAGCCGCTCTGCCAGAACTTTTCAGATCTGATGTCGAATCCGCTCTCGTTTAGTATCTTTTCTGGAGATTCGGAGCCTCCGTACGAAAGTAGCTTCATGTATTTTGGCGCGAAGGGTTTCGCTCCTTCCTTCTTGAACTGCCTGTACAACGAAAGCACGAGCAAGTTACCCCAAGCATAGGAATAGCAGTAAAACGGCGTCTGGTAAATGTGCGGAATCGAGAGCCATTCGTATCCGAACTCGGCAGGTATAGACAGAGAATCACCAAACTGCGTCTTCAGGTTTGAAAGATAGAGGTCTCGAAGGTCGTCAATGTTTGTTCCTTTCGCGATTGACTCATGAGCGTCTAGTTCGAAGAGAACAAAGAATGCCTGGCGCAATATTGTGGCGTAGCTATCATTGACCATGTCAACTAGTAGACTCTTTCGAGTTTCCTCGTTGGCTTCCGAAAGCATCTTGTCTGTGAGCAACAGTTCGCCGAAGACTGACGCAGTCTCTGCGAGAGGTAGCGGCGGTTCGAATGTCAGTTGATTGTTTCTCTGAGCTGATAACTGATCGTGAATTGCATGCCCCAATTCGTGGGCGAGAGTCGCGACGCTCCTTGGAGTGCCGGTATAGCTCAACAGGACGTAAGGAGTAATTTCCGGCGTGACGCTCATACAATATGCGCCGCCAAGCTTCCCTTCGCGTGGACCGGCGTCAATGTGCAATTGCGAAAACAGCTTTGAAGCCATCGATGCAAATTTGCCGTCAAATGATTCGAACGTGCCGAGAACGAGCTTCATTCCGTCGTGCCAAGAATACTTTTTCTCCGTTCCCACAGGAAGAGGTGCGTATACGTCAGTCCGAGAAAAGTCCGTCAGACCCAGCACTTTCGCTTTTAATTTGAAGAATCTTTGGAAGAGCGGAGCATTGGCCTTGCACACTTTGAGAACAGCGTTGACTGCTTCGTCCGGGACATCGTTTGAGATATTTCGTATCGAAATTGGGCTCGCGTATCGTCTCAACTTGATCCCCTCGTTTCGCCAATCTCGCACAAGCATCTTGTAAATCTCGCCCAGCACATCCCGGTTTTGATCAAACCGTTGGAGCATTCCCTGATACGCGGCTTTTCGTTCTGTTTTGTTCTTGCTATGGAATAGGTCTCGCACTTGCTCCTCCGTCATTGTCTTTGATCCAGTATCGAGAGTCACTTCGTAAGTGAACGAGTCTCTGATTTGGTGATAGATTTGCAGCAGAGCGCTTCTGCCTGTCACATCTTTCAGGTTAATCGCTTGCTCGACTTGTTCAGAAAGAGTGTATGGCTTGGTGTGAATCAACCTACGAAGATAGTATGAGTATTGACCCGATTTTGAAATCAATTCCTCGGACTTTTTCGCGTCGAGCGATTTCCACCAGAGCTCGAAAAACAATGTTCGGTTTGATGTGTCAGCATTAATTTCTTCAGCTCTTGCTTTGAAAGTTCTCGCCTCTTGCGACTTGGTATCCTCGGAGAAGTGCATGTACGCATAACTTCCTATCCTAGAACTCAGGCGAGCTATTTTCTCATAGTGTTCCAACGCGACTTGGAGCTGTTCACCCGATACGGAATCGTTAAGGTTACTCCTCATGTTCTCAAATTCGACGACTAGTCCTTCCAATAGATCTAGAACTGAAGACTGGAATATCTTGCCCGATCTTGCAGGCAGTACATCGTTTAGATTCCAGAGAACATTTGCTGCGATATATTCACCCTCGCTCTTTATTGCCTGCGCCAATTGGACTACTCTCGATTCTGACGAAAATCCCGTCAGAAGTACATAACTATATTGATGATATCATTCAAAAATGGTCTTTTGAAGATTAAGGGACAAGTTCTACTCAGTTGATACCTTGTTATCTCGGGCTTTGACCTTTGCCTGCCACATTTTTTCAATATCGTATGAAGAGTAACCCTTCTCGGCGCCTTCCT
>DATLTL010000195.1:0-3326 GCA_035533635.1 Nitrososphaerales archaeon | reverse complement strand
AGCGTCATTTAACTGGAATTCGATTTCCTTTTCCCTGTAAAGCGGATTGCATGGAACGATTATTGATCCGACTTTTAGAGCACCATAGAAGCAAATTACAAACTGCGGTAGGTTTGGAAGTATTACAGCAATCTTTGCATCTTTGGAGATTCCTAGTGAGATGAGACCATTCGCGAACTGATTTGCAAGTTCGTTCAGTTCTTTATACGACAGTTTCTTTCCTTGAAAATTAAGTGCGATGGAATCTGGATACTTCGTAGCCGAATTAATCAGCAGAGATTGGAGAGGTTCTTTGGGATAATCTATGTTGGGCCGTATGTGTTTTGGGTAGAATTTTTTCCAAGGTCTCTCAGTTACAGTGCTCTGCATCTTGTCCAAAGTTTTCGCGCCACGGGCAATATTTTAGGGTTTGCGACCACTTGCAGTTCCTGAGTTCACCAGCAGTTATACAGATCTAGATACGATCTTGCGAGTGGAATAGATCGTTATTTCGATCGTAAGAACGACTTTAATGAGCAATTTTTTGATAGCAGCAGATCCAAGTCACGATAACAGGAGATTTTCCTTCGTTTAACTTTGCGAGATGTTTTAGGTGAAAGGTAAAATAAGGTCTTGAACTTTTCGTTTCATAGGATAATTAAGATAGAAATTGAAGCGGGCTCTCTCCTCTGTCATCTCTGCCGGTTGCGCAAAATATGGAAGACGCGAGGGATTTTCGGGCGCAGAGCTCTTTTATGAAGCGTTGGATGAACTATTTTCAAATTGCCCGAAACTCGAAAGAAGAAATGTCAAAGCCGCTTACATTGGTCAAGGTTTTGAATCATTTGAGCATCGAGCAAACATCGCAGGAGGTTTCGTTAACAACTACGGAATTCAAAACATTCCTGCTTCGAGGATTGAGTCAGTTTCGTCATCTGGAGGTTCTTGCTTACGGCAAGGCGTTTTGGGCATTATGTCCGGTCTGTTCGACGTTGTGCTCTGCGGCGGTGTTGAGAAAATGACCTTGAAGGATACTTCGGAGGCACTAGAAGTAATTTCGATGGCGGCCGACCGGCCGTTTGAACAATGGAATGGAGTGACTCTAACCGCTCTAAATGCTCTGGCTGCAAGGGAGCATATGCGGAGATACGGTACTACTGAAAGCCAATTAGCAATGGTTGCAGTCAAGAATCACCAGAACGCGCTAACAAATCCGAAAGCCTATCTGCAGAAGCAAATCTCCGTTGAAGAAGTTTTGGCTTCGAGGAAGATATGCACTCCACTGAAGCTGCTTGATTGCTCCCCGATGTGTGATGGAGCGAGCTGCGTGGCATTGTGCAAGCCAGAACTAGCCACAAAATTCACGGACTTCCCGATTGACATACTGGGAAGCGCTGAAGCGAGCGACGCAGATTTTGTTTACAGAGATGAACTGACTAGCTTCGTTGCGACTAGAATTGCGTCAAGAGAAGCCCTGAAAATGGCTGATCTGAATGTGAAGGAGATGGATCTCATAGAGGCCCACGATGCTTTTACTATCAACGAATTGATCGCCTATGAAGACCTTGGCCTTTGTGATAAGGGAGCGGGAGGAAAATTGATGGAGAGCGGTGCCACAAGAATTGGTGGCACCATACCTGTCAACACTTCGGGTGGTCTGAAGGCAAAAGGTCACCCTGTGGGCTCTAGTGGTATCGGACAAGTCTACGAAGTCTATCAGCAACTTTCTGGCAAGGTTTCTGGGGAAAGACGTGTTGAAAAAGCTGAAGTCGCAATGACACATTCGATGGGGGGAGCCGGGGTGACAGTTCAAGTCCATGTTTTCAACAAACGGTAGAGAGAATTCAATGCCTAACCAATATCTAACAATTGATCAATTTTATGAGCAAGGCCGGGGAGGAAGACTTCTAGGCTTGAAATGTGAGTCGGGGCATGTGACGGTCCCTCCCAGGCGAAGTTGCCGAGTCTGTCAATCGTTGAATCTGCAAATTGCAGAACTTTCAAAGACAGGAAGCGTTATCTCGTTCACCGAAGTGTATGTCAAATCAAAAGATTTTCCTCTCGAGACCCCGTACACACTCGCGCTCGTCAAGCTTGACGAGGGAGGAAACCTCCTTGGAGTAATTAGCGGCCAAACATCAAAACTGACGAGTGGGTCAAAGGTTTCCGTGATTTTCAAGGATGTGGGCGAGAAAGTAGGATGGCCTAGAGTTTTCTTTGAATTAGTATAGAACAAATCTATGTTTTCTGAAAGAGAGTTAGATCAACATTTTGGGGCCGCTGGAGCGCGTTAGGATCCTAGATCTTTCCGGGTACCTTGCTGGACCTTACTGCACCATGCTGCTTGCAGATCTAGGAGCTGAAGTGATCAAAGTTGAGGAACCAGGAAAAGGAGATGGGTCGAGACAATGGGGGCCGCCTTTCATTGATGGCGAGAGCGCATACTTCCTCAGCATAAACAGGAACAAAAGGTCAATAACGATTAATCTAAAATCAAAAAGAAGCAAGGAAATCATCCAGAAACTAGTTGCAAACTCTGACGTCTTCGTTGAGAATTATAGACCTGGCATTGCGAACCGCCTAGGAATAGACTATGAATCGCTGAAGAAAGTGAACTCGAAACTAATCTACTGTTCGATATCAGGTTTCGGACAGGACGGGCCGTATCGTGAAAAGCCGTCATATGACATCATAGCACAAGCGATGGGAGGTCTGATGAGCATAACTGGCGAGAAGAATGGCCCACCAGTCAAAGTAGGCATTGCTATCGCTGACATCTGCGCAGGTATGTTTGCAACCATCGGCGTACTAGCTGCCTTGAACCAGAGATCGACGACTGGAGAGGGAGACAAGATAGATATTTCGCTAATGGATGGGCAAATATCTTGGCTTTCTCATCAGGCAGGCTACTACTTTGCCACAGAGAAGAATCCTGAGCGATTGGGCTCGGCGCATCCTACGATAGCTCCCTATCAAGCTTTCAAAGCAAATGATTGTTATTTCGTGGTAGCCGTCGGAAACGACTCGCTCTGGGCTGGGTTCTGCGACGCTCTTTCGCTCGCTTCCCTGAAGAACGACCCCCGATTTGTCCGGAACCCAGATAGGGTGAAAAATAGAGAAGCACTTTCACGAATACTCAATGATTTTTTTGCAGAGAAGCCTGCTAAAGTCTGGATCAAACTATTGGATGAGTCTGGAGTACCGTGTGCCCCAATTCAGTCATTCGATGAAGTATTCAAAGATCCTCAAGTCCAATTCAGGGGCATGGTTCAGGAAATCAATCATGCAAAGTTGGGCAAGAAGATTAGGACGATAGGAAATCCCATAAAGATGTCAAAGCTAGAGTT
>DATLTL010000194.1:0-4680 GCA_035533635.1 Nitrososphaerales archaeon | reverse complement strand
GGCGTATTATTGGGCACTTTGGTTATTGGCATTACCAATGTCCTATTTCATGTCATGGCTCGTAAAGCGCGCCACCGTCTCAAATTCATCTACCAATAATGCCCTGGTCTTCTATCTTTTGGTTACCATGACCACTATGTTGGGTGGATGGGTAATCTATCTACTTTCTCCAAACGGTACTGGGATTGTTGAGGGAATTGGTCTCAATATGATTATCATGACCGTTGGAGTTATAGTAGTACTCAGATATTGGGAGTCGAATTACATTGATCCGTCAGCGATTTCCTCCGCTGCTAATGGTAGTTCGATGGGTAATAATACGGAAAATTCACTGAAGAATGATTCGGAGGTAGCAGATCTCGATCACGCCACAGCGCTCGCAAATGCGTACGTTCTCTATTTTCTCGTGATGATGGCAAGCATGATAGCGGTCGGAATCGTGTACGTCATCGTAAGCGGCACAACCGGACTAGAATCAGGATTAATTGTCGGGACAGGCATAATGACAGCTGGAACGATTTCAATCCTTCGAAGATCAGCACGGAGCAATTCTGCGTTTCATTCTGGACGCGCCGGCAGCAATCTCATCAAATCCTACTTTGTGAGGGGAATAATCATTTCACTAGTTTTGTTCAATGAGCTGCTGATGGGTTGGGCATTTGTGCTCGCGTCGGGAACGCCCGCAATTCAAAATGGGGGATTTCCACTTCAGAATTTGCTCGTGTCGTTCACGACTGTAGTCGGATCTGATTGGTTCATCTTCACAATGGGGCTGGAAATGATGCTCACAATTTACATGTTACGCAGAGATTTCCAAAAGAGCTTCGTTCCCATTTTTCTGCTTCAGACGATCGTGATGTTGTTTGCCCCCACCGCAATCATCAATTCGATGTGGCGCTCGGCGAGCATTTACTTGGGAAGTGCAGCAATGATTGTTCTGCTTGTGATTATCTTCGAATATCTGTATAAGGAAAGGCTATTGACCGATTCAGTCAGAAAATATCTCTTTGTTCTAGTAGCCCTTTACGCTCTAATGATGGCGGGCCTTTTCATTTGGATAACTCAAGACAATTCTCTGCCGTTTGTTGTGGCGATCTTAGGAGAGATGATCCTATACTTCAACGCCGCATTAGCTCAGTCGAGTTTCAAGAAAAACTCGATCGCAACATCCGCCTCGACAAAATCCTGGATGTCTGATCCTTGGTGGGTTTTCGGATTTCTGCTGATGACGCTCGTTGCGGAATTCTTCATGGCGGGATTAATTGACACCGAGTATTACGGGACCGGTTTCTTTACGGGAATTGCCTATGCGCCTCTCACCGGTTCAGTGATAGTCCTCACTGGCGCGCTAGTTTACAACTTTCTGACATTCTTTGCAACAATTACAGGTTCAAGTTGGTTTTACATCATGATGGGAGCAGAGATGGGCACTCTGGTCTTGTTTAAGATACGATACACGCGAGAGCTTGAGACCAAGATAAGGCTCGCATTGATTGTCCTGGTTTATGCTATCTACACAATATTTATTCCGTTCTTCCTTCTCTCCTCAGCCCAACTTCATCGGTTACCGTTTATCGGATGGAGCATGGGAGCAGGGACAGCTGGTGCTTTCGCTCCGGCTGCCATTGGAATAATCGCGGCGACCTATCTGATTAATGGGGTATTGTCATTTCTGTTTGGAAGCAGGCAAGTTTGCTCACTCTTCTGTACGGCCGCGCTAATGTATCAAGGCACATTTTCCGATTCGATGAAAGAATTTAATAGAACTTCAAAAATAGGTCGGAAACTGCTGACGAGCAGGATATCGAGCACCTACAAAATAGTATCCTCTCTTGTCATTGCATCCATTATTATTGCATGTGCAATCTCATATCTTGACTCAATCGGTTTAATCAATCTCACATTTTTTGGAAGTGACGTCGCCTACTTCCTATATCTCTTCTACTTCGATTTTCTTTGGTACATCATTTTCATCTCGATACCATTTCTGGGAACTTACGCATGTGTCACGACAGGCATGTGTCATTGGGGCATGTTCAATCAATTTGTGAGCAGATTCGGTCTTTTCAAGCTCAAAGTAAAGGATCCTGATATTTGCGCGAAATGCACTACGAAGGACTGCGCCAAAGTTTGCCCGGTTGGTCTTACAGATCTACCAGGCAAGTTCATTTCCAGCGGCGAATACAAGAGTCACAAGTGCATTGGAGTCGGGAATTGCGTCTCGGCGTGTCCATACGAGAACGAATACATCTTTGACGTGAGACACAGACTAGGTCTAACCAAAATTGGGAAAGATGCAGCCACTGTTCAATTGCCGATCGTTAAGAATGTTTCAGCATCCAAGAGGATTGAGGCAAGTTTTGTTTATGGGATATCTGGTTCGAAGAGCAAAACTCAGCCTTGATGTGCCTCAATAGCTCAACTTGCAAGCGCGATGAATTAATTCGCCATAGACTCGTGTGCTTGCTCGATTGAGTTTGACAGGTGTGGCTTTATGAAACAGAATTACGCAGCGACTATACTGCTGTTGCTGCTAATATTCAGTTTTCCCGTGTGTCTTTATTCATATTACATAGGCTCGTTGTCAATCCTCAACGGATATGAGACGCTCGCTTCTTTTTTGTTCTGGTCTTCGATAATATCTCTTGCATTCTTGTTTCCGCTGAAGAAAACCGTCAAATTATTTGTCATTTACGTAAGATCGGTTCGCGGGGCCGCCGTATTCGCATCTTATCTTGTTATTCATATGTTTCTCTATGGCTTAATGCTCGAAGGGATTCTGATATATCTTTACAGGATTCCTTCGACAATTTTTCAAACATCAATTTCTCTTTCTGCGATATTAGCATATCCAGAGTCGGTAGTTTCTGTACTTGCAGATTTTGCTTTCAACCCAAGCTTGAATTTTGCGATTCCCCCGGGATACAGCTTGGCACTTTCACTCTATAGCTTCGTCGTTGCAATCGTAATTGGTGTCTTGGTCGTGTCAAATGTTATGAAAGTGATCGAGATGTCAAGAATCTGCTCGGTCGCCCAGAAATCTCGCGCATTTCTCGCGTTACCTGCTCTAGGAGTAATTGGAGGCGCTACATGTTGCCTCTCAATTCCTTTCTTAATTTCTCTCGTCGCACCAGTCACAGCAGTCGTATCGGGTTCGATTAGTGTCTACTACATCGCCTATCTTGGCTTTCCTGTTGCGACTGCCATAGCACTGAAGTATAATCTAGACTCGACTATCAAGATCGGTTCAAGGCTTTCACCAACCGGCTCGAGATCGGAGTCCTAGATTCCGAATATCTTTGAGGCGAATTGTACTATCGAGATCACAAGATCTCCGTAAATCAACATCACAAAGTATCCGGCGGTGAAAAAGACCAACAGCGGTATCCCAGGAGTGACCCATGTATTCCCCTTTGTCTCGAAATCGTCCTGCATCATGGAGAATTGAAATTTCTTTATCTCACCGCCGTTTTTGGCAACCGATTTCTCCATTGAAAATTGAAACTCTCTTGGTCTGCCGATCTGCTTGTACCCCAAGAAGCAGGCAATTACCTTTCTGTACCAAGGTTCGGAAAACCCTTCGAAGATCGGTTGCCTTCGAATCACTCGAAAAATATTGAAGAACAGGATTGCAACGGGCAAAAGTATTGAGATAAGCACGCCATTTGTGAGCACAATCAAGGGTGCAATCGAATAGAGACCAATCCTTGGAACAAATACTGGGAGTAATATTCCAACGACAATTAGTGCCTTCCCGTCAGCTCCACCGTAAAAGCCAAAGAAGTAGAGTCCCATTCCAATTATCGTGGCGAGAGCAATAGATATTCCAAGTTGGATGATCGAAGTTTCACCGTTTGCCACTTCGTAAACTTGAAGGATTGCTCCGATCGCTCCAAATATTAACCAGACCTTGTCCGGAACTTCTCTTTTTTTCAGATCCAAGTAAGACGTGAAAAGAAGCATCAAAGCTGCAACTGACATGCTGATTATGACCGCATTCATGAACAAGTAACCCCCTGCCGCGTTTGTCTACGGATCGACGAAGTTAAATCCTTCGCGTATCCGAAATACGCATTTATATCTACGGAGACAACCTCCAAATTTGTTGCCATCGGAATCGTATTGCATTTTGGGAGCTTAGAAATATTTGAGCGCCAAGAGCGAAAACGGGAAGAGCTCACTTGAAGTAGCCTCATCTTATCTTCTTGATTTCTTCACGACTGGTGGTAGATCCCTGTTGGTCCGGGGCGATCCAGGTACCGGAAAGACTTCTCTCGTCTTGCAGCTTCTGGATTATCACTCGAAGAACGGGTTCAAGTCGGTTTATCAATCGACAAGACTCTCAGCAAAGACATTGAAGAGTCATCAACCGTGGGTTGAGGTGGTTCAGGGGAAATACGGGACTGTACCGAGGTTGGAAGAGAAGCAGATTGGATTCCAGGACTCTCGCAGAGTTGATGGCATAAGGGCAATCTCCGGCTTAAGGCAATATTTGGATCAGGTCAAGAATCCGTTTGTAGTTTTGGATAGTTGGGAAGGTTTGTTCTTCGAGTCGCACACTTTGGGAATTGAGGAGGTCTCGAAACTCGTTGAAGATTACGACGCACGCTTTGTTATTGTGACAGAGCGAAGAGAACAAACAGATCTCGATTATCTTTTGGATGGCGTCGTCGTTTTACG
>DATLTL010000193.1:0-3417 GCA_035533635.1 Nitrososphaerales archaeon | reverse complement strand
CAAGGCAATGAAGGAAACCGAAATAGCTTGGTTCACTGATAATTTCAAGTATGGAGTGCCTCCTCACGGCGGATTTGCCGTAGGAATCGAGAGAACGATTATGCAGATGTTGGGCATTGAGAATATTCGCGAAGTTTGCCTTTTTCCCAGAACGCCAGAGAGACTTCGTCCCTGATTCTCTGGAATCTCGAGACGAAAATTCTAAAGTGCCTTAAAGTTCTCGGCCCAGTTTGCGTAAGCTCGCAACATTTCCACAGAAACGCTAGGTCTTCTCGACCTTAGGACTTCCTTGAAATCGTTCACGTCAATTGGCCTGGGTTGGACATCTCTGTTATCAGCTCCGGCTTGATCGAACACTTCCGAAACCACGCGCAGCTGCACTGATTGGCAAATATCACGCATATCTGAACCGGAATAACCCTCGGTCATCTTTGCCATGTCATCGATTCTCAATCCCACTTCCATTTTGAGTGGAGCTGTGTATTGTTTCAACATCTCTGTCCTTGCCCTAATGTCCGGAAGAGGTACGTAGATTCTTTTCTGGAACCTGCGTAGGAACGGCCAATCCAAGGCCCAGGGTTTGTTGGTCGCTCCGATAATGTATAGGTGCAGATGCTTTCCCTTGTCAGCGATTCCGTCCATTTCCTTAAGGAATTGATTTCGAACTCTGACCTCTCCTCCGACTTCGTTTGACCTTGATCCTAAAATTGAATCAAGCTCGTCTATGAAAACTATGACGGATTTAGCTTCCTTTTCTAGAAGCTTCCTAGCAGAGTTGAAGAGCTTAGCTACGTTTTTCTCTCCTTCACCCAGCCACTTTGACATGATCGACGCTGCGTCAACTGTGATGAAATAACTGTCAATCTCTGATGCTGTCGCAGCTGCTAAGAGCGTCTTGCCGCATCCCGGAGGGCCGTACATCAGGAGTCCTCTGGGCCATCCCAGCGGAAACAGATCAGGTCGCTGTACCGGAAATATAATAGATTCACGCAGTGCCTTCTTTGCGTCATCCAGCCCGACTACTTCATCCCACTTTATGTTGGGCTTTTCCTTCATGATGAGGTCGTTGTAATTCGCTTTGAGCTGTTGAACGACCTGCGGGCCATTCCTGTCAGCGCTCGCGCTCGGAGGCTGCGGTGCAGAACCCGATGGAGTTGATGCTCTTCGAGGTGGTTGGAAGGTGAAACCAGCTGACGAATCTTCCTCTGGGGGAGGCTCGATTCCGTGGGCTGCTTGCAGCGCTTTGATCCTCTCTTGGTAAAGTTGCGCCCTCTGCAAGTACATGCTGTTCAGTTTGTAATCAGGATAGAGTTGGGCGAGTTGCACAAGCGTCTGTATGGCGTTCTGGTAATTCTTGATCGCCATTCCCCTGGCGCCCTGGGAATCGAACCGGATCGCTTCAGAAGCATACTTTTGGGCTGCGCCCTCAAGGACCTTTGCAGCGTTTTCACTCATCGCAACTTTCCTCCATCAACTTGCAAAATCATAATTTTCAATTATTTCACTTGTTTGCTTTTCTTCATACCACTAGATTCAGGTTCCCGTACTCTTTGACCTAGTCTGCTTAATGCTAGTGGAAGAATTGGCTGTGAACCTTTTTTCTGCTAGCACTTTGATATACGCTTGTTCAACAAGATCGACAGGAAGATTCAGTTGAGCTGACGCATCATTGACATCAATTTTTGAGGCGCCGGATTGCTTCAGATAATCTCTGACCGCGTGCTCTGGGTCGGATGTTGTTTCATCAAATCCTGAATACAACACCGGCTTGAAATCCTCCGAGTCAAGGTCGTCGCCGTCCCCCTCGGTTGCAAGAAGCGCGACCTTCTTTGTCATCTCAAAGATTGATTCGCTTTTACTATCCGCTCTCTGTAACGATTTTGGTAGATCTGATAGCTCTGATGTGCGGTCGTCAATGAGCCTCTGTGCCTTGTGGAATATTTCCGATGGCGTATCTGTCAATGAAAGCGTCACATTCGGCGAAACCATTCCAAGCTCTGCGAGGATGCCAGAGAATGATTCATTGATCTCCGAAGCTGCCTGTTCCAGGTTGGGAGCGATTTCAGCAACAGATTTCCCGATTTTCCGCACTGCTTTGAAGGCAGTAGTTAGCACATACATAATGTCCCCGACATCGCGGATTGTCTCCAATCGAACGCTGATATGAAGCAGTGCCAGTTCGGATGCGTTGACTACTGTTCCGATCTTCTGGAGTTCAACATGCTCCCCGGCGAGCACCCGTGCACGCATTTCATCGTGTTTCTCTATGGCCCTTACCGTGGAATCAAACATCAATTTTCTTCTTTCATCAAGCCGGTAGCGCAATTGTTCGAGCTCTTTTCTCTGAACGTCAACCTGTCTAATCGCTGCGCCAATCTTATCTTTCAAACCCTTGTCAACATCATCTGAGGAAAAAACGCCCAGTGGTGGAGTCACTTGCAAATTCAACTCCAATGTAATTGTGTGGGCATCACAAGACTTTCTCTTTGTTTATCGAATCAAAACTTTTTGTTGTGCAAAAAATATCTCGAAGACAGTCAAGCAGTTGTGCCGAAAGGCATTGCGCCAACCGACTTTACTTCTTGATCTGTCATCAAGCATTCTGTTTTTTGTTTCTTGACGGTGAAACTCTCTTCGGGGTCAGAGAACAAAAAGGAGAGGGAGTCTGCGCCTTGCGGCACAGATTCTCTCGATTCTATTTCGCTGTCTCTAGGAGAAGCCAGCCGACTCGGTTCCTGTTGGAACTGTGCTCGGTAGGTCTGGGAATTTGTCGCGCATCTTCTGCTCGGCAACTGCACCGGCTTCTGCCAAGATCTTATCTGCTTCTTCGTTCGCAGACTCGAAGTTGATTACGCCCGCGCCTAGTTGTCCAGCGTCGACGAGGATGCTGCTGAGAAGTCCTGAGATTTCTCCTATTTCGTGCTCGGCCTCGGGGATCACGCTGACCAAGCCAGATCTGACGTTTCGTATAACGCCCATTGCTGGTGATAGTGTGACGACGATGTCGCCGAGTTCTTGGACGGTGTTCAGTCTCAGTGTGATTTGTTCTAGTGCTAGCTTTGCTTGTGTAACCATCTTGTTCATCTTGCGGACTTCAGATAGTTCGTTCGCGAGGATGTTTGCATGCTGTGAATCGTGTTTTGCGATAGCTGCAACGACCTTGTTGAAGATCGAAGAGTCTCTTTCGCGGAGTTTTGCTGAGGTTGCATCTAGCTTTGCTATTTGCACCTGGATTTGTCTTCCGGCCTGCTCAAGTCTTGGTTTGAGTGGTCCCGGTGATCGTACTGTATCCCTTATTCGAGAACCTACGCCCTCGGAGGGAGCTTTCTGCCATCTGGACGAGAACTGTGACATTAGGTTTTTTGCACCGAACAACTCACAGCTTATATTCAACGATAACGGTCTAGGTGTAATACT
>DATLTL010000192.1:0-3019 GCA_035533635.1 Nitrososphaerales archaeon | reverse complement strand
GATATCCCGATTCGACCAATTTCTTCATGTATTCTCTTTGGTCAATCCCCCAAAGTGGGCAGGCAGAAGTTACTTTGCATTCCTTGGCGATCTTTTCAATTCTGCTCTTCTGGTAGTTGCTAGCGAGGCCGCCGCAACCTAGAGTGTCGAATGAATATTCTTCTTTTGCATTCAAGACTGCCCGCTTGATGTCTTGGAGCTCTTCTTCTTTTTTTCCCGTGGTGCGCCCGATAACCAAAGGGATTCGGAGGGCCTTCGCAGAAAGTTCCACCAGATTTATGCTTGCAGTGTGAAGCATGTAGCTGTCAGGATTCTCGGAAAAGATTGTAATCAGACATGAAACCCGAAAACCGTCCCGCCTCAGAAGATCTATGGCGTAGGTGCTGTCTTTCCCACCTGAAAAAAGGACCGCGGCGGTCTTCATGCAAAAATAGAATTTGTTGAAACCTCTTATTAGATTGCCTCATTGAAGCCGGCAGAAGAGAAGCATTTAAAGCGGTTCGTTCCGAAGGACTTCGAGCGTTCGTTTATGCCAAAGTCCCGTGGTTATAGAAAAAAGACCCGTGCAAGATTCCGGGCCAAGCCACGTTCTCCGCTCGGAGCTCTCTTGAGAGAGTACAAGGTCGGGGACAGGGTTGTTATTGATGTTGATTCTCGCCAGGTCAAGGGTATGCCGCACAGAAGGTTCCAGGGAAGCGTGGGGAGCGTTGAAGAGGTCAGAAGGCGGAGCCTTGTGATCGACGTGAATGTGGGCGATGCAGTGAAGACTGTTATTGCAAGACTCGAACACGTAAAACCTCACCTGACTGCGCAAAAGCTAGTCTCCTAAATTGGATGAAGATAAAATGAGCGAGCAAGCACAACAACAGGTCGCTAAAAAGGCAAGGATAATCTCGATATCTGAAGCGAAGGAGATACTCTCAAAGATTGATCCTGAGAAGACCGACCAGATCCAAAAGAGGACAGTAGACTATCTCTTAAAGTTCTCAAAGATCGAACCGGAAAAAGCGAGAAAAGCAAGAAAGCTCCTGATGGAGGATTGCGGTCTGACAATTGAAGAGGCGACCGAATTGGTCAACATCATGCCGAAATCCCAAGAGGAACTTCGGGTTTTCACGGCTGGTTGGAGAAAACTTATCCCGACCGCCACAATTGAAAAGATCCTGAAGATCTTGTACGACTAGTTTCGCTTTGCACCAATAGACTCCCAAACAAAAATCCAAAGATAAGAACTGGGAATCGACTACTGATCGGCAAAGAGGACACCTCTGGACGATAAGGTAGTTGATTCTCGTGTATTCAGAAAGCTCTGCAAAGAAGTATGAAGAATATGCATACGTTTTGGATTTCATTCCCAATGGAAAGTCAGTCATAATTAGAGAGCGGGAAGTTCCACTTGTGCAGGCAATCGGAGAGGAACGCCTCGCCCCGCTAGAAATAGTAGCAATAGACAACACTACATTCACAGCCGGCGAAAGAATCTCAATCGGAAAGGACAACCGAAGCAAGATCGTAAGCGTTCTTGGAAAGCTGAACTACAGCGAGCTCACGAACGAAGCCAGAAATGAGCTTCTGAGCGTCTTGGAGAAGATGATTCGAGAGAACGAAAAGAAGTATGTAGATTATTTCAATGAGCTCCAGCCGATAACGCCGAGACTGCACGCCCTAGAATTGATACCGGGGATTGGGAAGACATTCATGCGTCAGATAGTGAACGAAAGGGACAAGAGAAGGTTCGAAAGTTTCCAGGATTTGGAGAAGCGGATTGGAATCAGGGATCCTGCGAAATTAATCGCGAAGAGAGTTATTGAGGAGCTCTCGGGCGAATCAAGGGTCACAATATTCATCGGCCGTTAATGATTTTTCGGAGTCATTTCTCGATGCAGGGCCGGCCAAAGAGCCGACGTGAAATTAGGGCGCGTGGTCAGCACATGCTCATCTCCGAGAGCATTGCTGACAGATTGGTCGATGAGTCCGAAATTACAAGCGAAGACGCCGTTCTCGAGATCGGGGCAGGAACGGGAATGATTACCCGGCGACTTGTTCAAAAGGCAAAAAGCGTCATTTCCTTCGAATTAGATGAACAATTATTTGACGAGGCGAAAACAATTCTTTCTCCAAGAAACGTCGATATCAGGTTGGGAGACGCATTCAAGAGCGCTGATGAGATCAGGTTTGATGCTTGTGTGACGAGCCTCCCATACTCCGAATCTCTGAAGTTCATAAAGTGGCTTTCACTGCGATCGGGAACTTTCAGGTGTTGCGTCGCAATTGTCCAGTCAGAATTTGCGCAGAAGATATCTTCGGAGAGCGGGAAAAGTTCCTATAGAGCTGTTTCCGTGATTGCCCAGAATAGTTTTGAAATCGAGAGACTGTTTTCCATTCAACGTGAGGAATTTGATCCTCCCCCCACAGTCCTGTCGGAAGCCATCAGACTCACTCCGCGCAAGGACATTTCGCAGCCGTTCTTTGATGCCAAGAGAATTGCAATAACAAATCAATTGTTTTCTTTCAGGGGCAGACTGTTGTCTGCAGCGATCAAGAAATTGGCAAGACGAAACGACAACCTCGCAATATCGAAAGATTTGCTCAACACGCGAGTCGAAGACTTGGAACCCAACGAGATTGCTGAACTTGTCCCAAAACTGGAGCTCTGAACATTCTTGAATGACCGGAGCTATCTCTACAGCGACGATTCGCAACTAATGGGTTTTGCACTTTCTCAGCTGGTTGGTGGTGGCTCATTTTTGGAAATTGGAGTTGGAAACGGGGGAAACCAAAAATTCGTGAAAGGCAAGTTCGACCTAGTTGTAGGAACAGACATAGTGAAACTAAAAGAAGTAAAACTGGAAAACCCTTTCGCAGAATTGATAATGGCTGACAGAGCGTCTTGCTTTCGAAGCTCTGTGTTTGATGTGATAGCATTCAATCCCCCATACGTTCCTTCGGAAACAATTGTAGATCGGAAGGTAGACGGCGGACCAAATGGAGTAGAGGTCCCTCTTGGATTCCTCAAAAG
>DATLTL010000191.1:0-7032 GCA_035533635.1 Nitrososphaerales archaeon | reverse complement strand
CTTGCTCTTTTGTTGGCAGTCCCGATAGCAATCAACATCTACTTGCCGATTTACAACAGGGTGAATCCAGAGCTCGGCGGCTTACCATTTTTCTGGTGGTTCCAGATGTTTCTCCTGGCAATTTGCGTTGTCCCATACCTTGCCTTCTCATTCATCGAGAATGCCAGAACGAAGGACGCGATTCCGATCACGGAGAACTCTGCTTAAGGAGTAAAGGAATTTGGTCTCAGCAGTCTCACTAGATCCGCTTACCATACCTGTATTCGTCGCATTCTTTGCAGTATTCGTCTTTCTGGGGTTCTATGGAGCGCGCTGGCGGAAGGGAAATCTGAACCAGCTAGCTGACTGGGCTCTTGCGGGTAGAGGACTGGGAACGTCTCTAGCTTTCTTTCTTGTGGGCGCCGACATCTATACGGCGTACACATTCGTAGCAGTTCCTTCGGGAGTCTTTGGCAAAGGCTCGCTGTATTTCTTCCCCGTCCCCTATGTTGCTATAGCTTTTGGTGTTGCCCTTGCATTCATGCCGAGGCTATGGACAATCTCAAGGGCGAAAGGATACATTACAGGATCTGATTTTGTAAAGGACAGGTTCAACAGCAGAACGCTCTCGGTCTTGGTTGCGATCACGGGCATTGTTGCCCTGCTCCCTTACGTCGCGCTTCAGATTGTCGGAATGCAGTCCGTTCTAGCGGCAATGTTCACTGCAGGAGGCATTGGTGGTGACACACAGGAGATCGCCCTAATAATAGCATTCGTAATACTCGCGGCGTTCACCTTCGTCAGCGGATTGAGGGGAGCAACGCTTACCGCAGTCTACAAAGACATTCTGATATGGATAAGCGTCATAGCGGTGATTGCCGCCGCTCTGATCGCGATCGGCGGGGATTTTTCAAAGGCGTTTGCCGCAGCGCAGGCGGCAAAGGGAGCAAACTGGATCACAGTTCCCAACGGTCTTGTTGAAGGCTACATGACGCTGGTCATAGGGAGCGCTCTGGCCCTTTACCTGTATCCTCACGCAATCAACGGAGTGCTTAGTACGCAAAGCGCACACAAGCTGAGGGTTAGCACCTCGTTCCTGCCGTTGTACGGAATAGGTCTAGCTTTGCTCGCTCTCTTTGGAATCCTGGTCTATTCGTTCCCTACATCTCTTGCCTTCATCGCGAAATTCCCAGTTGCGAACAGAGGAATCGAAGTCGTGCCAACTTTGATTCTAAACCTCCTTCCAGGCTGGCTCGCCGGGATCGCGCTTTTGGGAGTCTTCATCGGTGGCCTTGTACCCGCTGCAATTATGGCAATAGCCCAGGCAAACCTCCTCTCGCGAAATATCGTCAAAGAGTTCAAGCCGAATCTGACCGAAAAAGGCGAAGTGCAGATCGCAAAATGGGGCTCTGCTGCTTTCAAGTTCATAGCACTCGGTTTCGTCTTCCTCACTCCGCTGACCTACGCTATCCAGCTTCAACTTCTGGGAGGAGTCATTATCATCCAGCTTCTCCCGTCGCTATTCCTAGGCCTGTATACAAACTGGTTCAGGAAACAGGCACTGATTGTTGGTCTACTCGTTGGCTTGCTATCTGGTATCTACATGGCTCTGGTTGCAAACAATTTCGCAACCAAGCTTTACTCAGGGCTCAACACTTCACTCTATCAGGGATTGTACATCGCGGTCATTGCTCTCTCGCTAAATCTCGTAGTCACGATAGTACTTTCCGCGGTCATTCCAAAAAATATCCCAGTCATGAAACAAGTTGGGGCCAAGCCCTAAACTAGGCTGACGTAGCGTAAGTCATGTGGATGAGCTCATCACGGGGAACGACGCAGTTGCGACAATAGTTGCATTCTCCATCATTCCTCCGGGGACCAAGTACAGCTGAACGTTTTCGAAAATTGAAGCCGGATTGTTTTCGAGTACTATCCAGTAATTGGCGGTTCCGTTCGCATTTGATTGAAATTCAGATGCGGAAGTTGCATTCATCGTCATCGACTGAGACGAGATTGGCATAGTCGCCATTTTGCCGCTCGACAAAGCTCCTTCGAGAATGTAAGTGGCACTCGTTTCGAGTCCTTCCGCGTGAACTGAAACGGCATACTCGTGCATTCCAATCGGTACTGCGAGTAACCACGCGCTGTTGATCATTGCGCCACTTTTCGATGCGAACGCGTATGCCGAAGTTTGGTTTTGAGCAGTCTCAGTCATTTGGGTTGTGGTTGACATAGTCTTGAACGTAGAGCTATGGTTGGTAAGTGAGATCCCGTACAGTCCGTAGCCTGCTGCAGCTACCACGACCAAAACCACCACGGTTCCTGCGAAAATCAGGTTTGATATTCCTCTGTGTGTTCTATCTAGTCTCTTCATGACAGCTGCTTCAAATGAAACAGTAATTGAGTGATTTTCGGTATTTGGTAAAAATCTCTTTCAATTCCGTTCCAAATCTTCTGTCATGTGATTAGAACTCCAGATATTTCACCATAGCCTCGCTAAAGCAAAAGAAGCAAACGCGTTGCGAGGTGCTGCCATCTCTAAGGATGTGGCATTTTTCTCTTTGTCTTTTGTTCTGTAGATTTTAACTCGCGAACGTGCAGCCTCTTTCCAGCCGCCTGTTTTAGAAAGTCGAGGTTAAACAAAGATGCGATGGCAGAGCCCCTGACTTCATCGCTTGGATCTTTGCTCGCCTTTACAAGGGCGTCCCTCGCGCTTTCATCTCCAATTGAACCTAGGGCAGCTGCGGATTCGTGCCTGACTATCTCTGAAGGATCATGTAGCGCCGATTGGCAGAGGTATGGCACCGCACTCCTTAGACCCATTTGTCCCAGAGAAAAAGAACATTCGTGTCTGATCAGCGGGCTGGGATCGTTTTTCATGACGTCCGCCAAAACTGGAACAGAGCTTTCATCTCCAATCTCCGATAAAACGGTGACCGCGTGCACTCGCACAACGAGGGACGGCTCTTTTTTCAATACTTGATTGAAGAAAGAGGCGTCCTTTTCCTCGTACTTCGCTTCCATCTCTCCGAGAATATCATACTCATTTTCCAAATTCTCACCGACTATTCTTTCAGTATATTTCATTAGTCCAAAGCACCATGTTGAAATTTCGAGAGTTGTTTCAAACGTTTTCCAAAATCACAAATAAGTGTAGCGTACTGCATTAATGATATATTTCGGAGCTCGCAAATATTATGGAGCGAAACTAATGTTAGTACAGAATGCAACACAGAACGAGATTTCTGACATTTTGAAAAAATGCAAGGCAGTCGCGGTCATCGGAATGTCGAAGAATCCTGAAAAGGACTCACACAGGATCCCTGCATACCTAATGAAAAATGGATACCGCGTAGTGCCGGTTAATCCTACTGCGGACGAGATCCTGGGAGTAAAGTCATACAAACGGCTCACTGATGTGCCGGGCGATGTTGATATTGTGGATGTTTTCCGGCCTAGCGAAGATATACCAAATTACGTCCAGGATGTGATTCAGAAGAAACCCAAGGTATTCTGGGAGCAGCTCGGGATACGCAATCCGGAGGCTGAGGAAAAGATAGCCGCGGCAGGGATAAAGGTTGTTTACGACCGCTGCATGTTTGTAGAGCATCGCAAAATCGTATAGTTAGCTCTTGTCGAGAAACTTTACAACTTCTTTGTAACTTCTTGTGTTAAGAATATCTTGCATCCTCGCCCAGGCTCTTCTCGCTTGTGCTACGCCAAGTTGCATATACTCAAGTTCTGCAGGTTCGTGCGAATCAGTATCCAAACTCAGCATTTTAACTGACTTGAGTGCCTCTCTCGCACTTTCGTCGCTCAGATCAAACCTGTTTGGATGGCCGTCAATTTCGAGCAATGTCCCTGTTTCGAGGGATTTCTCTATGACCTTGTGAAAATCAAAATTGTAACCACTTCTTTCCATGATCAATCTCCCACTGGGATGCGCAATAATGTCCACGTTTTCATCTTCCATAGCGGAGGTGATTCTCCTCGTCATCTTGTCAGAATCGTCAGTAAAGCCACTGTGTATGGATGCGAGTACAATCTCGAAATCCTTCAAAACATTGTGAGGCATGTCCAACTGTCCGTCTGCCTTGATGTTTACTTCGGCTCCTTGCATCAAGTGAAAATTAGTTCCTGACTTCTCGTAATCCGTGTTCAGTTTTTCAATTTCCTTCCGTTGTTCCTTAACTCTCGTTTCATCCATGGCATTCGCTATCTTGAGAGATCCGACGTGGTCCGTGATCGCAATGTATTCGTAACCTAGCTTGATTGCCTTATCCGCCATCGCTTTGACTTGGTCTCGGCCGTCGCTCCAGACAGTATGCATCTGTAGATCTCCTTTGATGTCTTCTAAACATAGTAGTTTTGGGAGTTTGCCAGCTTGTGCAGCTTCAATCTCGCCGCGATTTTCTCGCATTTCAGGCTCAATGTAATCCATTCCTAGAACTCTGTAGATTTCTTCCTCTGTCTTTCCTGCGGCTATTGTTTCGTCTGATTTGAAGAGACCGTACTCGTTTAGTCTTAGGCCTTTCTTTATCGCGATAGTTCTGAGCTCGATGTTGTGAGCTTTCGATCCCGTAAAATAGAGTAGCGCGGCGCCCCAAGATTTCAAAGGAACAACTCTGACGTCAACTTGAAAATTGTTCTGGAGTTTGACAGAAGCCTTCGTGTCTCCCGCTCCGAGTACTTCTTTGACTTCATCCTGTTTTGTAAAGAATCGTATTGCGGTGGAAGGATCGTCGGTTTGTATCAATACATCGAAATCACCGACCGTTTCCTTCTTTCTTCGAAAAGAGCCAGCGATTGCATATCGTTCCACATCAGGTATTTGTTTCAGATATTGGACTATTCGCTTCGATAGCTCATCAGCCTGAGCAAGCAAGATGCGATTTGATTGTTGCTTCGCGTTTGCGATTCTCTCCAATAGGAGATGATCTGACTTTATCCCTAAACCTTTGAAGTCACGAAGCTTTCCAGTCTTGACCGCTTCCTCAAAATCTTCTAGAGTCTTAATCTTCAATTTTGCGTAAAGTTGCTTCACAGTCTTCGGGCCGACTCCTTCGACCCGTGACAGGGATGGAACATCGACCGGGATTCTCGCTTTAATCTTCTCCAGAGCCTCCAGTTTTCCTGTTTTGAGTATCTCATCGATTTTCCTTTCAATGTTTTCTCCGATGCCGGGCAGGTCCTTTAACTTCTTCTCAGCAGATATATTCTCGATAGCGTCGGGAAGTGATTCAACGGTCTGCGCGGCTCTCCTGTAAGCACGAGCTCGGTACGGCTGGTCATCTTCCAGTTCAGCGTAATCTGCAAGTTCTTCTAGAAATTGTGCAACGAGCGAGTTCTTCAAAGGGATCTCAACTGACCCTTGAGCCCATCGCGCAAATGGCCTATTGTAATCCTGCAGATAGCGATTGGGACATGGCTGCAGAGGTCGCTTGAACCGAAGGGGCCATCTTTGCGTGTTCCTTCAAAGTCTGCGCGAGTAGTTTAAAGATCTCGTTAGTTCCAACATCGATTAGATTTATTCTGATCTGCGAACCACGCATGAAAATCTCTGCTTCAAACGTGGGCTTTAGAGCAAACAACACAGTATTGTAATGGATGATTCCCCTCAGTTTTTCTTCAATTATGACTTCGCTTTCATCCGGAAACGGACTGATCAAAAACGCGACTCCTTCCGCCCAGCTAATCGTTGGAATCGCAGTTCCACCCTGTTGGACTGACTGAGTTGCGACGAGCTTCGCCAGATCCTCAAACTTGTACTCCAAGAGTTCATGGATGATAAGCTTCTTCCATGGCTCGACAACAATATCCATCGGTTGTTCGCTATCCTGTCTTTCAATGCTCATTTAGTTTCCAAAGCTCGATTGTTCGTTATGTATTTACCTGCGGCTCCATTGCTTTTATGCCTTCTTTCGAAACGGATGAGAAGACAAAAATTATCTCAAGTGATATAACAGGAAATATCTTTAGGATTCCTTCGTGCAGATTGTTGTGCGGAGCAAACTCTCAATTAGCAAATTGACTAGATCCGCCAGTGATGGTGGACTAGCATATCTCAGGGAGAAAACTAATGAGAAATCCGATGCCTAGTGACTTGGATGTCCATATTTGTGAGGGTCGGCATCAAACTTTTGCTTGCAAGCCGATGAGCAGAAGTAGAAAATCTTGCTCTCATGCTCCGACTTAAGTTTGCTCGTTTTTTCATCTACAGTCATTCCGCATATTGGGTCTTTCGCCATTCTGATACACCACAATTAGAACGTTAGATGGTCATATTTGTCAATTAGGCTTTACATTTGTAAGTCTTTTAACAAAGACGCCGTTAACATGTTTCTATAAAAAATGAATCTCGACTCGATTGATATCTCGATCTTGAAGGAATTGAACAAGGACGGAAGAGCATCGTTCAGGCAGATTGCTCGGAGGACTTTGCTCTCTACCCCTACGATATCCAGCCGCATCGAAAGAATGAAGCGTGCTGGACTGATCAGGAGTTTCACGCCGGTCTACAACCTGGATGCAACAGAAAATTCGGGAGTTAGTGTACTTGTTACCCTGTCCGCACCACCATCCAAAACTACCCAAATAGCGAAAGATCTTGGGAATATGCCAGAGGTATTTGGACTATTCATAATTTCAGCACAAAACAATCTCATAGCAAGGGTCAACCTACCAAACCTAAGAGAACTGCAACAATTTTTAACTAGCGCTTCGCTTAGGAAACTTGGCGCTGAAGTAATTGGAAGCCAAATTATCACAGAAACTGTCAAGGATGAGCATCCTCTCCCTTTTGCCAATTCTCTACAATTGAATTTGCGTTGCGACTTTTGCAAGGGCCAAATCTCCACTAGCAGGCCTCACAGCATCAACGTGGCCTCGAGGAAATACTATTTCTGTTGCAAGATATGCAGGAAATCGTATCTAGAAAAATACGGCCAGAAGATCAATCGAATAAATGCTCATATTGTGTCTTAACGTTTGTAAGAGCAATCGTTTAACCGCATCACGTGCCATGTGTAACTGAGGAAGCGCTTCGTCATACCA
>DATLTL010000190.1:0-4458 GCA_035533635.1 Nitrososphaerales archaeon | reverse complement strand
AGGCAACGCGCATAATTTTAGCTGATCTACGATTCGTCATGTAGTCGTAAATAATGAGTTGTTTTCGTGATTAGGTCCAATTCTTGATTACAAGACTAGATTCTGACTCCACAATGCCTTATTTTCCGATAATCGGCCTCGGCCGGCCCTGAAGAATATGATTACGCAGGATTTGATCTTTGAAATCTCACGTGCTCGCAAGAATTCTTCGACCCCGTAGTCTTCTCAATCAGAATACAAAACCCATTTCGGATAAAACGAATAGAAGACGTGAAAAGATATTGCAGATCAGCTCAATGCCAGAAAAGCAATCCTTCCCCCCAGCAGAAAGGAATGAGAAGGATTCTTTTGTCGACCAAGAAGTGAAAAAAGCAGTTTTGACCGGTTTGGGGCACTTTGCGCCACGTTCTGTAGAATTTTTGGTAAATTTTATGGAGCAGGAACATTCGGTCGACTTTAACACAATTGCAGATAATCCAAGACTCTTGCGGGCAGCTCTTTCGAAGATGTTTGGGGATGCGGAACAAATAGTTGAATCGAGAATATGCCAAGCTTTGGCAGAGCCATTTGGGATAGACGGCACGGGTAAGTCGCTCGAAGATCTGATATCCATTATCAGATCAGTCGAACCCGCGAAATGAGGATCTTGAGATACCTCTTTTTCCATCAGATATATATCTCACGAAGCGCGTTGCCTTCTCTAGATTGCTCGACGTCTCACTGAGAGCAGAAATGCCCGATAAAGCAATAGTCTATTTGGATGGGGCGGATGCTCGAATTTTCAAGCATTTACGATACAAACTCGGATCCGATGAAAGAGTCCAAAATGCAATGATTCTCACCGGCCTTTTGGCAAACCGCGTGGGAAAAACTGATCTAACAAGTAAGCGGTATGCCCAAAAAATCAAAGCTAGCTTCGCCGAGCTCGTGGGCGTGCCTTTCGAAGATTTTGAAAAAATGCTAAAAGCGATCTAGATTCCAATTAGATGTTCTACATCGAGACTTTGGACTCGAAACCTTCTCCATGAAATACCGACGCAGCTGCTCTCTGGACCTTCAACCTACTTTTGGCGGATGTATAGACTCTCAATACATCCATGAATCCTGCAATTGTACTTACGAGCGGCATCTGATCGATGGTGACTTCAGAAGGGGTTAGGACTCCGTTTTCCCTTCTACTTACGACTGTTATCCCTTTGAACGATTCTCTTGTCGACGAAGCTGGGACAGAAGGCGCCGTAGGAACGTCGACGTATACCTCGGTAGGCGCGACGCCTGCTATCTTGGCTATCTGCGCGGAAAGCTGGTCGCGGATGTTCTTCTGATTGAAGATAGATGCAAGAAACTTGTCACGTCCCTGCACAGTCTTCTCAAAGACACACTTCAGAAGGTTTCTGCTCTGATAATCGAGCGCCAATGACTTTGCGAGTTTGAGCTCAGCGTCACTGCCTGCGTCGAGGGTCGCAATCCTGTTTAGTGTTACCTCATCTGTCATTGCAAGATAGTTTCCGAGGCTTAGATCAGATAGATGGAGAACCTTGTCAGAAAGAACCATGGATTTGATAATCATAAGTTCTGCTGCCCTAACAGTTCGGTGGAAATAAACTGCACGAAACATCTCGTACCTTGCAATCATCAAAGCCTCGAAGGCAAATAATGCAGCCTTTGAGATCGCTAGCTTATCCTTAACGATCTCAAACGAATTTATTATGCGATGAACGTCTACCCTTCCATATTCTACACCAGTGAAGTACGAATCTCTAAGCAAATAGTCCATTATATCGACGGACAGTCCTCCTCCGATAACATCGTTCATGTACCGCTTTTCCTGCGAGGATTTACCGATTGCGAGCTCGCTTATCCTTCTCTTGGAAAACCCGTACTTTTCTAAAATATCCCCAATCTCGGTTTCGCGGATTATTCGCTGGGTCATGTCTTCATGAGTGAACTCGGTCTTGTCGGCCATGACCTCCTCGAACATGTGGCTGAATGGGCCATGTCCAACATCGTGCAAGAGTGCTGCTACGCGGAGTCTCTCGGTCTCCTCATCACCAAACCCTATCCCCTTTGTGGAAAGGACATCTCCTACGCGCCCAGCCAGATACATGCAGCCGATTACGTGCTCAAAGCGGGAATGCTGACCTCCAGGGTAAACAAGATGACACCCCGCCAGTTGCCTAATTCTTCGCAGTCGCTGGAAAGTGTTTGTATCGATGATCTTCCTTTCGACCTCATTCGCGTAAATGTAGCCGTGAATAGGATCGCGTATCTCAGCAGTCTGATTCGAGGTAAATTTGCTGGGGCGACTTTTCAACTAGCCCAATCCAGATGACGAATCGCTTCGGGGACTATCTTTGTCTTTCTATCCGTGTAAAGGGATTCTGAGCCATAGGCCTTAGAAATTTGACACTTCTACTGAAAATCTCTGGGCTGTAATCTCAAACGATGAAAATGGACGCATCGGAGGGTTCTGCTGTCGGAAAACACGAGCTAGTAGCGGATGAACCCGATCTATTCCAGGAGCTTGAACCTAAGGTTAGGCAGAATATCAGGATTGTCGGGCGGACTATATTCTGTTTTCGATGCGAGGGTTCCAAAGAACTCGCGAGTCACTACTGCCCGTGCGGCTCATTTCTCTGCACCTTCCATCTGGCAGAGCACAGCTGCCTAATATCTGCAAGCATGCAGTATAACGAAGAACTCAGGCAAGCAATGTCATAGATCGCATTAGAACAGCGAGAAAAGGCAGATCAGCTGCTTTATCCCACGATAATAATAGTCCAGTACAACGTGCTCATTAGGCGCGTGGAAGCCTGCGCCAGCATAATTTACACCCAATCCCATCGCCGTCGGAAGTCCAAGAGTTTTAGTGAACAAGCTCAGCGGACCAGTGCCAGGAATGGTAGGCCACACGTTAGGTTTTTTGCCTTCCGCCATTGTCGAGCATTTTATCATGGTCTGTGCAATGTGGCTCGCCAAAGGCGTCTTTGCAGGATCTTCCTTCGAGTGCACCTTCAGCTTCACGTCGGTGAATCCATATTTTTTCATGTGTTTTCTAAGCTTTGCAAGAATGTCATTGGCTCGCATATTTGCAACCAGTCGGAAATCCATCTTGGCGAATGCTTCCTTTGGTACGATTGTCTTGGAGCGTTGCCCTAAGTACCCTGCGCCAAATCCAGCGATGTTAGCTGTCGGACTGTAAAGCAGTTTCGTAATCGTTCCTTCATTGCTTTTCTCAGAATACAGATAGTCAATTTGAAGCGCTTTTCTTAGCTCTTCGGAGGAGAATTCATTTTTTCTTAAGAACCTGAGCTCTTCAGGCGTGGGCTTTGCTACCGCGTCATAAAAACCCTCGATGAGTATTTTGCCCTCCTCGTTTCGAATGGTCTTCAACAGATTGACGAGGCGCCATGCTGGGTTTGGCGCGATAGGGCCGTACATAGAATGTTGGTCCTTTGCCCCAACCTTCAAACTATATTCTACGTACAGAAGGCCTTTGACTCCAAGGTGGATTTCGGAGGTTCCAGCTGCTGTTCTATCTCCTTCCTCCCAGATACAGCCGTCTCCCCGCAGAATGTCTCTGTTTTTCATTACAAAGCTGTGGAGATGGGGGCTACCGATCTCTTCCTCGCCTTCAACGATCCATTTCAGATTAGGTTTGATCGATCCTTCGGTGTTCAGTAACGATTCAATCGCGTTGAACCTGGCAACAAGTTCTCCCTTGTCGTCACCGACGCCTCGACCATAGATTCGTCCGTTCTTTATGACGGGTTTGAAAGGATCGCTCTTCCACTCGTTCAGAGGTTCGACCGGCTGAACGTCATAATGGTTGTAAATCACCAGGGTTTTGGCGCCCTTTGCACCACGCATTTCTCCGTAAACGACACTGGGAGCTCCTGAAATCGGAATCAGGTGAGTCCTGATACCTAGGGCCGCCATCTTCTTTCTGACCAATTCAGCGCATTCCTTCAGACCAACATTCTGCGCTGAGATGCTAGGCTGGCTCACGACTTCCTTAAGCTCTGAGACAAATTTTGACTTGTGATTGTTAGCATAATCCCAAGCTTCCTTTATCGAGTCGGGGACGTTCATTTTCAGTTATCAGAAGTTCTGGGAATAATTTAAGGGAGACGGCCCAAGGGAAAGTGGACCTGGAATTTGCCTGGAAGCGAACTAGTTGATGTGGTTGACAAGAGCGATCGGGTGCTAGAAACTAGAACGCTCGATGAATGCCTTAAGCTGGGTTTGTTGCACAGGGCCGTAACCGTGTTTCTGAGGAACTCCAAAGGCCAGATGTTTCTCCAGCAACGAAGCAAGGAAGATGACTGGCTCCCCGGAATGTGGACTGCTTCGTGTACCGGCCACGTAAAGTCTGGTGAGGATGCAGAGGCCGCAGCAGCCAGGGAGCTCGATGAGGAATTGGGTATTGCTTGTTCGCCGATATTCTTGTTCAAATTC